>DLRL01000063.1:2753-22242 GCA_002501085.1 Gemmatimonadales bacterium UBA7889 | reverse complement strand
GGTCTCAAATCCAGTGCGCTCCATTTCGCTAGCAATGTGGACCATGTGTTCCAGAGACGGCGTAATTAGACCTGATAGCCCGATCACATCAACTGACTCCTTGCGGGCAGTTTCTAGGATTTGCTCAGCAGGCACCATGACGCCCAGGTCGATCACGTTGAATCCATTACACTCTAAAACAACTCCGACAATATTCTTTCCAATATCGTGAACGTCACCCTTGACCGTTGCGAGCAGGATCTTTTGCTGTTGGGTTTTTCCGGCTTTCTCTTCTTCAAGGAATGGGACTAGGTAGGCGACTGCTTTCTTCATCACGCGAGCACTCTTCACAACTTGAGGAAGAAACATACGTCCGCTTCCAAAGAGATCACCCACCACGTTCATGCCGTCCATTAGCGGTCCTTCGATCACATTGAGGGCACTGGAAAACTTCTGTCTTGCCGCCTCTGCATCTTCTTCGGCAAACTGATCAATACCCTGCACTAGCGCGTGCACAAGTCGCTCTTCAACATCGAGTTCTCGCCAGGACAGATCTTCTTGATGGCTGCGCTCCGAGGTTCCAGTTCGTTCTCCAGCGATCTGAGTTAAGACGTCTGTGGCATCTGGCGTGCGTGCGAATAGTACATCCTCTACCGGGGTTAGAAGGCCCTCCTCGATCTCGTCGTAAATCGGAAGTGCACCTGCATTAACAATCCCCATATCGAGCCCTGCGTCGATCGCGTGATAAAGGAATGCTGTATGCATTGCTTCCCGCACTTGAGGGCTTCCACGGAATGAAAATGAAACGTTGCTGATGCCACCACTTGTGAGCGCGTGTGGACAGGTCTCCTTAATTTTTTTGACTGCTTCAATGAACCACATAGCGTAGCGCTCGTGCTCTTCAATACCCGTTGCAACCGCGAAAACATTACAGTCGAAGATGATGTCTTCGGGAGGGAACCCCTCTTCGTGCACGAGAATCTTGTATGCCCTCTGGCATACCTCGAGACGCCGCTCCGGGGTGTCAGCTTGTCCTTCTTCATCGAATGCCATAACAACAGCTGCTGCGCCTAGCTTACGTACTTTCTGTGCACGCTCTCTAAATGCATCTTCACCGTCTTTGAGGGAGATAGAGTTCACAACCCCCTTACCCTGAAGGGTCTTGAGACCTGCTTCGATCACATCCCAATCAGAGGAATCCACCATAACCGGGATTCTTGCAATCTCGGGTTCGGATGCCATGAGATTGAGGAAGTATGGCATCGCAGCCAATGAATCCAGGAGTCCTTCGTCCATATTGACGTCGATTATCTGAGCGCCACCTCGAACTTGATCCCGCGCAACATCGAGGGCGGTTTCATAGTCATTTTCTTTGATGAGCCGAGCGAAGCGACGAGACCCTGTGACATTCGTCCTCTCACCCACATTAACGAATAGTGCCGATGGTCTAATTGAAACTGGTTCTAGCCCTGAGAGATTAGTTCTGCGTTGTATCTCGGGAAGTTTTCGTGGCTTTCGGCTCTTAACCTTCTCAGCGATTGTTCGAATGTGATCAGGAGTCGTACCACAGCATCCACCAACGATATTCAAGAAGCCTGCGTCAACGAACTCAGCTGTTACGTTAGCCATGTGCTCTGGTGTTTCGTCATAACCACCGAACTCATTTGGAAGGCCTGCGTTGGGATAGCAGCTAATTGGGAGTGGAGCCACGGTAGCCAGCTCTTCTATATAGGGCCGCAGCTCGTCAATCCCTAGGGCGCAGTTAAAGCCGATACTGAACAGCCCATTTTGACGACCAGGTCCAGGCTGCACACCATGAGCGACTGAGTTATAGAACGCTTCAGGGGTCTGACCCGAGAGTGTCCGACCACTTCGATCAGTAATAGTTCCCGATACCATTACGGGGATATCTAGACCTGTCTCTACTAGTACGGTGGAGAGCGCGAACAATGCTGCCTTGGCGTTAAGAGTGTCAAAAGCAGTTTCAATCAGGAGTACGTCAGAACCGCCCTCTATCAGTCCGTGTGCTTGCTCAAGGTACGCTTCTGATAATTCATCAAATGTGATATTCCTCGCCGCTGGATCGCCAACGTCCGGGGATATGGAGGCGGTGCGATTAGTAGGACCCAGCGCTCCGACGACCCATTTAGGATTACCTGGGTTATTTCGTTCAGCATCTATGACCGCGGCGTGAGCGAGACGTGCTGCTTCCCGGTTGAGTTCTCTTGCTTTCCCTTGGAGGTCGTAGTCCGCAAGCGAAATTCTATTTGCATTGAAGGTGTTAGTCTCAATTAAGTCTGCCCCAGCTGATAGGTATTCCTGATGGATTTCCTTGATCAAGCTTGGTTGAGTTAGAGAGAGTATGTCGTTCGCCCCGATTAGGGGTGATGTATGTTCGGGGAAGAGGTCACCTCGAAAATCATCTTCGTTAAGAGAGTGACGCTGGATCATCGTTCCCATCGCCCCGTCCATCACTAGAATCCGTCTATCGAGGTGTTCCCGCAGGAGGTCAATGCGCTTCGCCCTCGTGCGTTGCTCTGATTTTGGTATCAATACCATGGTTACCTTGACGAAAAAGCCCCTTCGCTACTAGGTGCGATGGGGCGTGGGCTTTTTAGCTTGTTCGCCAACGAATCACGCCTGATGCGTTGTGCGGGCCGCAATACGCCTTAAATCGCCCGTCAAATGTTTCCAGAAAGCTAGCATCTCTATATGAGGTGACAAGTTACGCTAGTATGGATCTAGGTCAGAGTGCCCGTGCATACCTCTGTGACAGGGCCGCGTAATACCACCTCAAGTTCAGCGTTTACGTGAACCTCGAGAGAGCCCCCTATCGTATCAACCATTATAGCCCCTGGATTAATTCTCCCACTCCAAACGGCGGCCACAGCAACTGCACAGGCACTTGTACCTGATGCCGACGTGGGACCCACGCCACGCTCCCATATAGCGGCTTCGAACCTGTTTCCTGAAAGGGGCCCTACTAGCTGCACATTCGCACCATTTGATAGGTCGGAGTGAGTCGCTAGAAAAGGGCCGAGAGACTCCAGTAGAGTGTTACTTACCTCGGAGACAAATACAACCAGGTGAGGATTTCCGACTGAGACGGGGATCACATGAAGGCGAGACCCATCTGGTCCAAGAATTCGTCCGGAACCATCAAGGGAAGAACTATTCAGGCCTACTGAATCAGGACCGACTTTCGCCTGTCCCATTTCCACTGAAATATCGTAGATACCGTCCTGCACATCATGGACGGTCATGCGGACGAGATCTCCTCCTACGGTGACTTCGAATGGAGCATCACTCACTCGATCTTCTCGATAGAGATGAGCGGCTAGAATCCGCAGTCCATTTCCACTGCGTTCAAATTCGCTGCCATCCGGATTGAACATGCGTAGTTGGGGCAAGCTTCTTTGAAGTTCTCCCAGCAGCACAACTATACCATCTGCGCCGACTCCACGGTTACGATTGCAGATCTCAAGGACTTTATCAGGAGTCGCGATCCATTCGGATCCTTCCTCGAAGATCAGGTAGTCATTTCCCAGGCTATGAGCCTTATAGAATGCCCTACTCAGCATGGGGCGGGGTCCCCATCGCGTCATCTTGGCCTCAGTTTCCCAGGGTGGCTATTGAGTTCGGTTAAAATTCGGGAGTTTCACTAGGGTTTCTGGTCAAAACTCCCACTAAGTTCTCACCCGGACTAATAGCACTGTCGCAACCCCTAGGAATACTACATTTGGGAGCCAAGCCGCCACGATTGGGGATAGTGTGCCGATCTCACCAAATGCCGCACTGACTTTGAGCATCAGGATATAGAAAAGTACAATTCCGAGGGAGATCCCTATACCTAAGGCGGTTCCACCACGCTTACTGCTGGTTGCAAGTGGTGCTCCGAATAGAATTACTACTAGCGTTGCGAAGGGGATCGCGAGCTTCTGTTCACGCTTTACGAGTAACTCTTTAGCATTTCCTCCTGTTCTCTGGATGATCGTTGCCAGGTTGTCGATCTCAGCATATGTCATCTCTTCCGGCTCCCGCGGAGCCTCTAGGAACTCTTCGGGTTTTTCAGTTAGCTCAGCCATACGGAGGCGATCAAACTCGATTGACTTCTCAGCTGAGTCTGGTGTCAGAGTTCGAAAAAACCCGTGGCGTAAGGTCCAACCCTCGCGAGAGTTCCACATGGCTGCGTCAGCGATGACATGAAGCCCGGACATACTAGGCGTCGGAGGCCGTTCGATAATGATATTTGACATGCTGCCATCGCCCGCAGTCAGCCTGTCCACTTGCCAGATTAACCCATTCTCCGATTGGTAGACGAAGTCGCTTCGCCAAGATCTCATAGGGTCTTCATCACTTAGAATCTGCGCTGCGATCCGATTTCCCTTGGGTACGATTTCGGTCAGACCCAGGGCTACCACAGTTAGGGCTACACCAACGACTAACAGTGGTAAGACCGTCCTGTGAAACGAGATACCTCCCGCTTTAGCCGCCACGAGCTCTCGGTGCCTGGTCATGTTGTGCACAGTGAAGACCGCTGCAATTAGGCCAGCGATTGGAAAGGACCACTGGATGAACTGGGGGAGTTGATAGAAGTAGGCTACACCGATATCTACGAGCGCAACTCCTCGATCAAGGTAGTCGTCGAGGTTCTCTGTAAGGTCACCAAGGATCAGTAAAGGAGGAGCAGCGAAGATGAACAGCAAGAAGCTGCGCAGGAAAGTCCATGCTACCAAGCGATCTAGGATCCGCATTATACGGATGCTCCTTCAGGTTGCTGAGGGCGGTTTCTAAAGATACGAGCAACCCTAGAAATCCCATTGCCCCTAGCAGTGGAGGTGGTACTTCCCATCCGGCTGACTAGAATGAGCCCGACACCAAGGAATACAAGGTTGGCTAGCCACATCGTTATAGCTGGGTCCGCGAAGCGCCGATCAGCTAGGGTTTCACCTCCGATTAGGCCGAGCCAGTAGATAGCAAAGATCCCACTTGAAGTAGCTGCAACCATACCTACCCCTCCAGTGCGAAAACGCAAAGCCAGTGGAGGTCCAATGATTGTGAATACCAAACACGCGAAGGCGATCGCGAGTTTTTTATGGATTTCAACTTTGTAGCGATTTGCCGCAGCTCGAAGAGTTGCTCCTCTGGAGGCGCGGGTGCGACTCGAGATGACGACGGACTGTGTGATAGGATCTCTCGAGAGCAGCGAGGTGCCGTCTGTGAAGGCTCCGGCGCTGTTACGAGTCTGATATAATTGCATGGTTCCAACCATAGAAGTGTCCTCATCTATGGGGCGTCCTAGTGCCAGACGCAGCGCTTGGAGAGCTTTTTCTCGATTATCGATTCTGACTGAGTCTAGCTCTGCTTCTCTTGCGGACACACTCTCGGTGAGGAGCTTGAAGCCCATCTCACGATCTGAACGGTCTGATCCGCCGAAGCGTCGTTCAAGCTCATTCCCAACATCGCGGAGTGGGATGATTTGTTTGTCGAAGTATACACGCTGGAACCCACCGAGACGGTCAGTTTGGACTTCGTGTACTACTCCATCAAACAGAGTGAGGTATAAATCAGTCTTTTCAGTATTGAACGCCATCTTACCGCTAGCCGCGTATGTAGTGCGCTTTCGAATCGGGCTGTTAGAGTCAAAAATTGTGACTTCTTCCAGTTTGTTCGCCACCTGATCAATTCGATCAGCAGTCATGAAGTAGACGTCTACGCCAGATTCAGTTTTGATTTCGTTGACGATCTGTTCGCGCAGTTCAAGAGTTGGGCTTTTGCGCCCTATGTCTACAAGGAGGTTCTTGAGCCGATGATTAGACTCGGGGAGGATCTGGTCGTTGAAGTAGAGCATTGCCACGGTAACCACGGCCCCCATCCCGAGCAGCGGCAGAAGAACGCGGGTGGGCTTAATACCACCGGCAGACATGGCCGTGATCTCATTTGATGACGCCAACTCAGTGAACGAGTACAGAACTGCTACCAATACAGACATAGGGAGAGACAACGCGATCGTATGGGGTAAGGAGAGTACCAGAAACTCAACCACCACCGTCCACGGGAGCCCTTTGCCAATCAGACCTTCGATCCTCTGTGCAACAGCATTAAGGAAGATTAGTCCGGTGATCGTCGCCAAAGCGAAGATAAACGGCCCGATATGGATCTTTATCAGATACCTGGTGAGGACTCCTAAGCGCATCGCTACTCCATACACACCGAGTTCGAGTAAAGCGCCCCACCCGGAAGCTAGGTACTTCGTCCGGTTATATTCAAGGCGTGTTCTTCATCGCTGCTCACCACTGCCTACACTCTGGACCCTCACTCTGTTCGGTTATAGAGATAGTACAGCGGCATCATATTTTCTTTAGTAACTCTCCCACTCAACTTCTGGATCCTCTTTGCCCACAGACCTAGTAATCACTGGCCTAATTCTATTCCTAGCTGGGTTGGCTGCAGGTACTATCAATTCGATTGCGGGTGGGGGCTCTTTGTTCACTCTACCCCTGCTGATTTTTTTGGGTTTACCACCGACTGTAGCGAACGCCACGAACCGTATTGCAGTTCTGAGTGGTGGAATCGGTGCCAGCGAGACCTTTCGAAGAAGTGGGATTGTCCCTGTCGCTTGGCTGAAACTCGCAGCTCCACCAGCTCTGATTGGTGCGGTGTTTGGAACGGGCGCAGTCCTTATGGTCGGTGATCTGGCTTTCCAAAGAATCTTGTCGGTTGTCTTAGTCTTAGCAGCAGGCTGGGTATTCTGGAGTCCGATTAGGCCTCCAGACGAAGGAGGCCATTTTCCACCAACTGGAGCAGCGAGGTGGATGTCACGTGCTGCGTTCTTCCTTGTTGGGGTGTATGGTGGTTTTATACAGGCCGGCGTCGGATTTATCGTACTCACGATTACCTCAGCTAATGGCCTTGATCTCATCCGAGGTAACGCGATCAAGGCTCCTCTTGTCTTCTTATTCACCCTGGTCACCGTGGTTCTCTTCACCTACTCGGGAATGATTAACTGGGGGATGGGACTGGCATTAGCTCTTGGCCAAGTTCTGGGTGCAACGTTAGGGGTACGTCTACAGATCCTCAAAGGTCAGGAATGGGTTCGCCACGTTCTGACTTTAATAATCCTGGCCTGTGCAGTCCGTCTAATGGTGATGGGTTGAGAAGAACCCGAGTAAGATCTGAGTTCAACGTTGCCACTGGATTTTGGTCAGGAGATAAGTGAGCTAGTTCCTGTCAAAATTTGAGGTATAAGTCTGCTGCTTGGGGAGATGCCCACCACCTGTGTACTTCTCTAGTAGCGGTAGTAGTCAGGCTTATATGGTCCTTCTTTGGCCACGCTGATGTATTCTGATTGCTCTTCTGTGAGTTCTGTTAATTTTGCACCAAGCTTATCCAGATGGAGCCTGGCAACTTTCTCATCCAAGTGCTTTGGAAGTACATAAACACGTCTCTCATACTTGTCGGTGTTTCGAGCAAGTTCGATTTGTGCGATGACTTGGTTCGTGAAGGATGCTGACATCACAAAGCTCGGGTGCCCTGTAGCGTTCCCTAGATTCATAAGCCGCCCTTCCGAGAGGATCAGTACAGAGTGACCATCTGGGAAAGTCCATTCGTGATATTGTGGCTTAATTTCGCTTTTGACGATTCCTGGGACGTTCTCCAAGCCAGTCATGTCGATCTCATTATCGAAATGACCGATATTCGCCACGATAGCCTTGTCCTTCATAGAGGTCATATCAGCCGCCGTGATGATGTCACGGTTTCCAGTTGCAGTGACGAATACATCAGCCGTCTCCAAGACATCTTCGAGCCGCAACACAGAGTAGCCTTCCATTAAAGCTTGAAGTGCGCATATGGGGTCGATTTCAGTTATGACCACTCGCGCACCTTGGCTTTTGAGTGCTTGCGCGCACCCTTTGCCTACATCGCCGTATCCGAGGATCACTGCAGTCTTGCCAGAGAGCATGACATCGGTTGCTCGATTCAATCCATCGATTACCGAGTGGCGGCAACCATATAGATTGTCAAACTTCGACTTAGTGACTGAGTCATTAACGTTAATTGCGGGGAAGAGGAGAGTCCCGGTTTCTTCCATCTCGTAAAGTCTTTTTACGCCGGTTGTGGTCTCCTCGGACACTCCTCGGACTGATGAAGCAATTCGTTCCCACTTTCCTGGGTCTTCAGAGAGTGTTTGGCGGATCAACTGCAAGATGACTCGCCATTCTTCCGGATCATTCTTCGGATCGAAATCGGGAATGCTTTCCGGAACAGCGAACTCGACACCTTTGTGAATGAGCAGAGTCGCGTCTCCGCCATCGTCAACGAGCAGGTCAGGCCCTGATCCGTCCGGCCATGTGATCATTTGATCAGTACACCACCAGTATTCTTCTAACGTTTCTCCTTTCCATGCGAAAACAGGTGCCCCGCTTGGATTTTCCGGCGTTCCTTCTCTTCCAACAACTACTGCGGCAGCGGCATGATCTTGTGTGGAGAAGATGTTGCACGAAGCCCAGCGGATATCAGCCCCGAGATCCATCAGTGTTTCGATCAGGACGGCGGTTTGAACGGTCATGTGGAGTGAGCCGGCTACTTTGAGCCCGGCAAGAGGCTGCTCCGGACCATACTCAGCACGAACTGCCATTAGTCCCGGCATTTCGTGCTCGGCAAGACGTATTTCGTTCCTCCCCCACTCAGATAGGTCGAGGTCTTTCACTTTGTACCCTAGCAGACTCATAGTTGCTTCCTGTTTAGGCATTACCGCTGAGCCGCTCATATGTCTCTTTGATTAAAGGGTTAACGCCAAACACGCGGGTCGAAGTCTGATTTATCTGTAATTCTAACAGTCAGAATAAATAGCTGACTCAAACACTCACGACTGTAAGAAATTTCGTCAATCCTTGGCTACTCGCCTATCCTTCATTACGTTCGGCAGTTGTTGCGCACCTTTACCCATCTTTCGACCGGAGGAAGGGAGTGGCCAGCCACCACGCCCACGCGCCGCACCGCGATATCGTCTACCCGGCCACGATCCCATTTATTCTTGTCCATCTAGCTTGTTTTGGAGCGATATGGACTGGAGTCAGCCTGCAGGCTCTATGGGTTGCGGTGGCGCTCTACTTCATTCGTATGTGGGCGATCACAGCAGGATACCACAGGTACTTCAGTCACCGGTCCTACAAGACCAGCCGAATTATGCAATTCTTGATTGCATTCTTGGGTCAAGCATCTGCTCAACGAGGTGCAATTTGGTGGGCAGCAGTTCATCGTCATCATCACCTACACTCCGACACCCCGGAAGATGTTCATTCTCCTCGGCATTTTGGGTTCTGGTATTCACACTTTGGTTGGATTTTCGATCCGAAGAATTGGGAGCCTGACTCCGAAACGGTTAGAGACCTCATTCAATACCGAGAGCTTGTGGTCCTGGGTAAGACAAATTATGCACCTGCGTTCCTGCTCGGATTTGCGCTGTGGTTATGGGGTGGATGGCCCATGCTTGTTGTCGGATTTTTCTGGAGTACTGTTGCACTCTACCACGGTACTTTTGCAATCAATTCTCTTGCACACGTGTGGGGCTCTCAGCGTTATCTGACCGGGGACGACTCACGTAATAATTTTTTCCTGGCACTCATTACGCTCGGTGAAGGTTGGCACAATAACCATCACCACTACCAGAGTTCGACTCGTCAGGGCTTTCGTTGGTGGGAGATCGATATCTCCTACTATATCCTGAAGGTTATGTCCTGGTTCGGTTTGGTTTGGGATCTCAGATCACCACCAGACGAAGTTGTTCAAGGAGTGAACCCGATTGGACGAAAAGTGCTAGATAAGGTCGCCACTGAATTGGCCGGTTCGTTCAGCGTTGAGGCCATTGCAGCTCGGGTCAGAGAGTCATGGACCGAATCCCATACATTGGAAGATCTTTCGGACCGGGCAAAGCGTAGGCGAAACCAACTCGAAACACGGATCGCTGAAATGTCATTACCGCATCTGCCGACCATTCCTGAATTGCGCGATAAGGCCGAGGAGATGTTCCAAGAGAGCCCATCAGTGGATGAGATCGTGAACCGAGCACACGAGATGCTCGCTTACATGGTTGCTGTTCACGTCTGTGATATGGCTCTTGCGGCTGCGTAGCCGGGTGATCTGATATCTGTCTCTCCACCCATGCCTCATAGGGAATAGCCGCTCATGAATTGGTTAGAAATCTTAAATAGCCTATTGCAGCCAATTGTAGACTTTGCGAACGAATACATCATCGAGATTGGACCGACCATCTTTGGTGAAGAAGTGGCGTTGATGGTAATCCTTCTGCTGGGTGTGGGTTTCTACCTCACAATCCGAACAGGCTTTATTCAAATTACCCGCCTAGCACATGGCTTTAGGGTAACCAGTGGAAAATATGATGACCCCGATGATCCCGGAGACGTATCACATTTCCAGGCGCTGACCACAGCCCTCTCAGCTACAGTCGGGATCGGCAACATCGCTGGCGTGGCAATGGCGATCCACTGGGGTGGCCCCGGAGCGCTCTTCTGGATGTGGGTGACTGCCTTTTTGGGTATGGCAACGAAATACTCGGAGGTCACGCTAGCTCAGAAGTACCGTATTGAAGACGAGCGCGGGACAGTAGCGGGTGGACCGATGTACTACATCGAGAGGGGTCTGGGACCTAAGTGGAAGCCGATGGCGGTTTTCTTTGCTCTTATGCTTGCTTTTACAGCGTTCTTTACGGGGAATGCTGTGCAGGCAAACACGGTTGCTGATCAGTTGGGCACGGCTTTTGGGGTTCCTCTATGGGTTACCGGAGTGATCACTGCAGGGGTTGTCGGTGCCGTGATTCTTGGTGGAATCGCGCGCATCGGGCGAGTGACTGCAGTCCTAGCGCCGATCATGGCGGCTGTCTACGTGGCCGGTGCACTACTGATCATCCTGATGAACTTAGGTGCAGTGCCGGGCGCCTTTATAACGATCTTCACTGAAGCCTTTAACCCGCAAGCAGGTGTTGCTGGGGTGGGCGCGGGTGTTTTCATCATTACTCTGATGTGGGGCGTACGGCGAGGTCTTTTTTCGAACGAAGCTGGTCAGGGTTCAGCACCGATCGCGCATGCTGCGGCAAAAACCAATGAGCCGGTATCAGAGGGCGTAGTTGCCCTACTGGAGCCGTTCATCGATACCATCGTGATCTGCTCCTTCACAGGTCTTGTCATTATTTTGACAGGAACTTATTCGGAACGGTTCCCGACGGAGATCACACTTGGTGGAGGAGATATTACTTATACCGCTCAGACTGCGGAGAGCAGATACGAGGGGGCTAGGGCACCTGATGAGATCGTGATCGTTGAGGGTGCACATCTGCAGGCGGGAGTGGGTGATCCCCTCGTTTCGTGGCATGAGGCACCTGTAAACAGACTATACGTTGACGAAGCACAGACGCAGTTATTTACCGGAACAGTTTTTCCTCAACTAGGAACAGCTGTTAACGCCTCAGGTTTGGACACTCTTTCTTCGCTTTATGGAGACGCAGTAGAGAATGCAGCGCCCCTAACAGCTGCAGCATTCCGAGAAGGGTTGGCTCCCTTAGGAGATTGGGGCCATTTAATCGTCGTGTTTGGTGTGCTGCTTTTTGGAATCTCTACCGCAATTTCCTGGAGTTACTACGGAGATAGATGTGCCCATTATCTTTTCGGACAGAGAGCGCTTTTACCCTATAAAATGCTTTTCCTAGCAGCTCACTTTCTAGGGGCGGTGCTTCCACTAGCAGTCGTATGGGCGTTAGGTGATGTCGCGTTGGCGATTGTCATCTGGCCAAACCTGATTGCCCTTATTTTCCTTGCCCCAATCGTTGTTGAGGAGACTAGGAGCTACTTCGAGAGAAAACCGTGGGTCACGGCTACGGATAAGGCAGTTGGAGGAGGAGTTTAAGGGAGTTACACGGCGCCGGAACCCTATTCATTTTGCTTAGATATCAGCAGAGCTAAGGAGTCATACTATATGGCCTACCCATTCGAACTTCCGGACCTCGGGTACGATCACGACGCACTCGAGCCACATATTGACGCCCGAACGATGGGGATCCATCACGGTAAGCATCACGCGGCGTATACCAACAATCTTAATGCCGCGTTAGCAGACCATTCCGATTTTCATGGTCACAGTGTGGAGAGCTTGCTCTCTAATATTAAAGCACTTCCAGAATCAATCAGAGGAGCGGTTAGAAATAATGGGGGTGGCTATGTGAACCATGCTCTCTTCTGGTCGATCATGACACCGGGTGGAGCAGACAGCCCTTCGGGAGATCTTTCGTTAGCCATTGATAATGCTTTTGGATCGTTAGACGACTTCAAATCTAAATTCCAGGCGACCGCAGGAGGTCAGTTTGGATCGGGGTGGGGATGGTTATGCGTTGACGGTGATGGGGCGGTTTGTTGCTTCTCGACCGCTAATCAAGATAGCCCCTTGATGAGTGGAATGACGCCACTCCTCGGAGTGGATGTCTGGGAGCACGCATATTATCTGAACTACCAGAACCGTCGTCCCGACTACCTTTCTGCTTGGTGGAATGTTGTAAATTGGGATGTTGTAGCTCAGCTATACTCTTCTACTCAGGGTTAAGTATAGGGATCGTCGTAGAGCATCATGCAGTAGCACAGGAGAGATCCTTGTCTCAGTGAAAACATATGTTTACATATGGGGTGCTATGACAAGAACAGTTGTAACAGAGTGTGCCTCTAAAAGGGTTCTTAGTCGCCTCCTCTTTCTGATTCTACTAGTGGCTTGGAGCACTCCGGCTTCCGGGCAGACCTTGAGAGGTTCGAGCAAATCGCTAGATCTTCAGAATCGGGTCGCAGAGGAGCATGACTTCACCTATATGGATACGCCTGAACGGGTGGGGTACTTCGCTTCACAAGGATGGATCGTCAGGGTAAGTCCGACCCGTGATTTTCAACTACATGCAGTGTCATTTCCATTCGCTCGGCCAGAAGTCGCACTCTTCATTGAACGTCTGTCCCGTCAGTACATGGCGGCTTGCGGTGAACAGTTAGTTATTACGAGCCTGACACGGCCAACCGAACGACAACCGCGTAACGCCTCAGACCGATCAGTCCACCCGACTGGTATGGCTGTAGATCTACGTTACAGTGGAAATCGTAACTGTCGACTATGGCTCGAGAGGGTTCTCGGGGACCTGGAACAGACCCGTGTCCTAGAGGCAACAAGGGAGCGTTATCCTCCGCACTACCATGTTGCGATTTTCCCAAATCAATACGCTGGCTACGTAGAGATGCTTCAGAGACGCACAACTTCCCGAACAGCAGAAATATCCTACACAGTAAGATCTGGAGACTCTTTGTGGACGATTGCCAGAAGGCACCAAACCACTGTAAATGAGCTCAGACAGGTAAACGGACTTCAGGGAAGCACAATCTATGCCGGGCAGATCCTGGAAGTACCCGCGAACCATTGAGTACGGGTAATGATAAGTCCCCTAGTCCGAAATCAGATGAAGGGGTGCGATCAATTGATACAGGTGAGATCTCTGCTAGCGAACGCTATCAACTTCTAACATCACTGGTAGTTCCGCGTCCAATCGGTTGGATCTCAACTTGGGGGTCCGATGACACACCGAATTTAGCGCCCTTCAGCTATTTTTCTGCTCTGTCTCACGCACCGATTCTTGTTGGTGTTTCAGTCGGTCACCGGTCAAATGGCCCGAAAGACACCTTAATTAATATCAGGAACCGGCTCGCCTTTTGCGCTAACGTTGTTACAGCTTCACAACTCGACGTAATGAATCTCACCTCTGCCGAAGTAGACGCAGCCGTAAACGAGTTTGAGCTTGCTGGATTAAAGGCCAACCCCTCTAATCGTGTAGATGCACCATATGTCGATGGATGTCCAGCAGTACTTGAGTGTGTCCTCGAACAGGAGGTGGCCTTGGGTGCTGCTCCCAACACGCTTGTGATCGGGCGAGTAGTTGGAATCAGGCTGGACGCCTCACTTCCTCTGATTAAAGGTAGATTAGAGGTCGATCCTGAGGCACTACTACCAGTTGGGCGGCTTTCTGGTATCGGGTATGCAATGCCAGGAGATATCCGTAAGATCGCTCGGCCTGGGTAATGCACTAACCCCGGTTAGCTGCGACCTGACTTAGTGCTGGCGACTACACAGGTATACATGACAGATTTACCGGCTTGGGGCTCACCCATGAGGCTCGATCAACGGTGAAGGTCTCTAGAACCGCTATGGCTCAGAGAAGTCCAGATAAGAAAAGTTCACAAATTGGCTCTACCGTTCCGCGGAGTGCCTCTCTCCCTTGGGACAGGGTGGTGCTTTCCGTTGTAATTCCGGTTTATAACGAGATAGCAACGGTGGAGAAATTACTGCGCCAAGTCCGAGAGGTACCACTTAATTTAGATGTGATCGTCGTTGATGATGGCTCAACCGATGGGACGCGTGATCTATTAGTCGATCTTGCAGACGAGTTGATTGACCAACTGTGTATCCATGAGAAGAATCTGGGAAAAGGTGCTGCGCTCTGTTCGGGGTTTGAGCAGGTAAAAGGGCATGTCGTAGTCATTCAGGACGCTGATCTTGAGTATGATCCGCAGGAACTTCCTGTTCTTTTGGAGCCGATCCTAAGTGGCAAGGCTGATGCTGTTTACGGCTCACGTTTCTTGGGTGGCCCTCATCGCGTCTTGTTGTTTTGGCACTCAGTTGGGAATCGCCTGTTAACACTTCTGTCAAATATCCTAACTGACGTGAATCTCACGGATATGGAGACCTGCTATAAGATGATCCGCGCTGATCTGCTCCGTTCACTTCCCCTATCCACTAAGAGGTTTGGAATTGAGCCGGAACTCACCGCTCGCCTAGCCCAAGCGGGTGCGCGTATATACGAGTTACCGATCAGTTATCACGGACGTTCTTACTCCGAAGGAAAGAAAATCGGTTGGACAGATGGTGTTTCCGCTCTAGGATGGATTCTCAAGAGTAATCTTTGGCATCCACCTGTACCTCGATGGACGCCACCGCTTGAAGATCCCTGGCATACTGATCTTTCTCCTGATTGAATTTTAGAGCTAGGTTCTTTCTGTGGATGTTCTACTCATGGATGATTGCCACACAAGCCTCGGGCCCAGAAATGAGTAACAAACAAGGCTTTACACTTATAGATCTACTCATAGTCATTGTGATTTTGGGCATTCTGGTGGCCATAGCGATTCCCAAGGTTTCCAACACGACACATAGATCGTATTTCGCAGCCATGGAAGCTGATCTCAAGAACCTGGCAAGCCAGCAGGAGATCTACTACGCCAGCGAGCATTCCTATACTGCAGAGAAATCAAATTTGGCCTTCATTAGTTCTCGCGATGTGAGTATATCCGTCAACGCTTCTTCTGAAGGTTGGTCAGCTACGGCTACTCATGTAGCCCTTGAACCCATAGAGGGTTGCTCCATCTATCATGGGCCGATTCCAACTACGACTCTCTTGGGAACTCCGAGTGCTCCTGATGAGGTTGCCTGTAGCAGGTAAGAAAGATTCGCAGAACCTGCTTTCTGATCGCTCGGTATAACATGCGCAACTTCTTCTGGTAGTCCCTTCGGAGTAAATGCCCGGTTGAGGCCTCAAAGAAACGTCCTGGATACCTGTGGATTATCTCTATCCAGCAAGGACAGCTCTTGGTTCACGCTCGAACCTTATCTATATACTGATACGCTTAGGTATGTAGGATTAAGGCCTTATAGTCCTAATCAGGGGTAATATGGGACACATCTCGTTTAGTACTGCTGGAGAGTCACACGGTCGGGGTCTCACTGCCCTTATCGAAGGGATTCCTGCAGGTCTTTCCCTGGAAATGAAGCGGGATGTAGATCCTGAATTAGAGCGTCGTCAAGGAGGCTATGGGCGAGGACGGCGTATGCAGATTGAGAGTGACCGCGCCGACTTGCTGAGTGGTGTGCGCTTGGGTGAAACGCTTGGATCTCCAATTGCGATGTTGATATGGAACCGTGACTGGGAGAACTGGACTACGGCGATGAGTCATCTTCCTCCTGAGGAGGATGTAAATCCAAAAACCCTAAGGCCTCATTACTTGCCACGGCCGGGTCACGCTGATCTGGTTGGTGCTCTGAAGTACGACCGTCGTGACGTACGTGACATTCTAGAGCGCGCGAGCGCTCGGGAAACTGCGGCTCGTGTGGCATGCGCCGCAGTCGCCAAAAGATTCTTATCAGAGTTTGGTATCCGAGTAGAGAGTCACGTCACATCTATTGGCCCTGTTGAGGCTCAAATCATTGAGTTGCCTGAGGATATCAATGAGGTAGCTGACTGTAATCCTGTTCGTTGTCTCGATGAGGGTGCGGTAACGAAAATGATGGCTGAGATCGATGAAGCGAAGGAGAAAGGCGATACGCTCGGTGGCATATTTGAGGTTGTCGCCCTAGGTCTTCCAGTAGGTCTCGGAAGCTATGTGTCATGGGACCAAAAGCTTGATGGACGTTTGGCAGGTGCGGTGATGTCAGTCCATGCCGTGAAAGGTGTCGAGATCGGTCTTGGGTTCGAAGGTGCACGTCGGCCAGGCTCTGGGGTGCATGATCCGATACTACGTGCTGAGGAGAGATCACGGAGTGGAGGGATTGTTCGTGCCTCGAACCGCGCGGGTGGACTTGAAGGGGGAGTCACGACAGGTGAGCCTCTTATTGTGCATGGCGCGATGAAACCAATTTCGACCCTCCGAAAGAGACTGCCTAGCGTTGACCTTCGTGATGGGTCAGATGGAGATGCCGCAGTTGAGAGAAGCGACGTCTGTGCTGTGCCAGCAGCTGCTATCGTCGCAGAAGGTATGGTAGCATTGACACTCGCAGATGCCTTCCTGGACAAGTTTGGTGGTGACTCTCTTTCCGAGGTGCGGAGAAATTTTGATGGCTACATCTCACACTTGAATGAACGAGGCTTTGGCGAACGGTGAAGGTCTCCCTTGCCCACAGGGTTCTACTTGTAGGCTTTATGGGTTCTGGGAAATCGGCTGTAGGCAGGGAGCTAGCGGAGCAACTGGGGTGGCGTTTCGAAGACATTGACGAGGCCATCATCCGTGATACCGGTATGTCAATTGCTGAAATCTTTCAAGATCCTGGAGAGTCCTTTTTCCGACTGGAAGAACACAGAAAGACTCTAGAAGCTCTCAATCAAGACGAAGTAGTGATTGCAAGTGGAGGGGGTTGGGCAGCTGTCCCTGGACGCTTCGATGAGATACCAGATGGCACGTCGACCATTTGGCTTACCGTAAGTCCCGAGGAAGCGATCCAGCGGGTTACAGATTCTGAGAAAACTAGGCCTTTGCTTAGTTGCTCAAATCCCCTGGAGAAGGCACGAGACCTCCTTAGAGAACGCTCGGATGCATACAGTCAGGCAGAGCATAAGGTGGACACTGACGGCTTCTCAGTAGAAGATGTGTCGGTCCGTATCTTGGAGATACTACAAGCGAATAACCCACGGAATGGGATGGAATGAGTCATACACTCGTAATTGTCGAATCACCTACGAAGGCTCGGACGATAGAGAAATATCTTGGCGACGGATATGAAGTCGCTGCATCTGTCGGACACGTTAGAGATTTACCAAAAGATGAGTTGGGAGTTGATGTCGACAATGATTTCAAGCCGAAGTACGTAACAACGAAGACAAAGCTCGTTAAGGAATTAAGAAGCCTGGCGAGCGCAGAAAATATTACCCGCATTATCCTTGCTACAGATCCAGACAGAGAAGGGGAGGCGATCGCGTACCACGTTGCAGAGAGACTTGGGTATGAAAAGGATAAGGACCGTTTCCAGCGAGTAACTTTTCATGAACTCACAAAAGAGGCAGTTCAAGAAGCTCTGGATAATCCCGGGCCTCTTGATAGCAATAAAATAGAGGCTCAGCAGGCGAGGAGAATTCTTGACCGGCTGGTTGGCTATCAGGTCAGCCCAATGCTATGGGAGCCGATCCGGTTTGGTCTCTCTGCAGGTCGCGTGCAGACGGTCACCCTTCGCCTTATTTGTGAGCGGGAGTATGAAATCCGCGCTTTTATTGAACAGGAATACTGGTCGATTACCGCGCACCTTACTAAGGATGGTCAAAAGTTCGAAGCAAAACTGCATCAGATTGATGCGAAAAAATTCAAGCTCTCCGGGGAAGATGCTGCGACCGATGTAGTTGGGGATTTGAATGGTATCCCGTTCGTGGTATCGGACGTGAAGCGTCGTGAACGTCGTAAGAATCCGGCTCCTCCGTTCACTACATCTACTCTGCAACAAGAAGCTGCTAAGCGGCTCGGATTCTCAGCGCGCGCCACGATGTCGACCGCGCAGAAACTTTATGAGGGGAAAGAGATTGGTGGCCGAGGTCAAATCGGCTTGATCACCTATATGCGTACAGACTCAAATAGAGTGTCGCCCGGCTCAACAAGTCAGGCTCGAGAGTGGATAACCAGGGAATTTGGCGCGACCTATATACCCAAATCTCCTCGCCTCTACAGTGGCAAGAAGCAACGCGCAGCGCAGGACGCCCACGAAGCTGTGCGTCCGACGGATCCGATGCTTCACCCATCGGAAGCCAGGAGCTATTTGACTGAGGGTGAAGCGAAGCTGTACGAATTGATTTGGCTTCGGTTCATGGCCAGTCAAATGTCATCTGCTGTATACGACACGACTACTGTAGACTTTGAACTAGTAGGTGCTAGTGGGCGGGGTTATTTATTCCGTTCCACTGGATCGATTGTGAAGTTTCAAGGTTTCACACGTCTCTATCTCGAAGCCAGGGAGTCTGGTGAACATCGTCGTCTAGACGATCTGGAACCACTACCAGAACTCGCTCCTGAAGATTTGAGTGAAACCGAGCAAATAGAGCAGAAGCAGCACTTCACCCAGCCTCCTCCACGCTTTTCCGAGGCCAGTCTTGTAAAGGAGTTGGAGAAACTAGGCATAGGGAGACCCTCTACTTATGCCGATACCATAGGGAAAATCAGAGATAGAGACTATGTGGAATTAGAGAAAAAACGCTTCCATCCGACGGATCTTGGTGAGGTAGTTACTAAGCTTCTCGTCCGTATTCTTCCAAACATCTTCGATGTTGAGTTTACGAGTCGGATGGAAAATGAACTGGATCGAGTAGAGGACGGGGAAGTAAAGTGGCACAAATTGCTTGCAGGTTTCTACCCGGGATTCCTAGAACGACTGGAGGACGGTCAAGAAAATTCGGACCAGATCATAAAGGAAATCCTTGCGGCTGAAGGTGAGACCTGTGAGCAGTGTGGTCAGCCCATGTTGGTTAAGTGGACCAAGAGTGGCCGTTTTCTGGGTTGCTCAGCATACCCTGAGTGCAAAGGCAAGCGCTCGATGGATGGTATACCCCCTGAAGGGATAGAACTTGGTTTCCATCCTAGGGAAGAAGGTAAGCAAGTTCGGCTAAAGACTGGACGTTATGGTCCGTATCTCGAACTTGAGGCACCGGAAGAAGGTACGAAGCCGA
>DLRL01000063.1:2222-2404 GCA_002501085.1 Gemmatimonadales bacterium UBA7889 | reverse complement strand
ACCAGAAAAGATGACTGCTTCTGAAGTTGACTTAGAGTATGCAGTAAAACTGTTAGATGACCTTAGTTCGGAAGGGATAGAACTCGGCCTCCATCCTGCGGAGGACAGGACAGTTCGGGTAAAGGATGGGCCTTATGGCCCATATGTCGAACTTGAGACACCGGAAGAAGGTACGAAGCCGA
>DLRL01000063.1:0-1891 GCA_002501085.1 Gemmatimonadales bacterium UBA7889 | reverse complement strand
ACCAGAAAAGATGACTGCTTCTGAGGTTGACTTAGAGTATGCGGTCAAGCTTTTGGAATTGCCCCGGACAGTCGGTGAAGATCCAAACACAGGGGAGGAAGTTGCGGCAGGCCTTGGACGTTATGGACCCTTTGTGCGTCGCGGGAAGACCTTCGCAAACCTAAAGAGCTTTGACGCAATGTGGACAGTGACCCTAGAGGAAGCGCTTGGCCTTATCGATGCAAAATCTTCTGGAAAACCGCAATCGCTGAAAGAGCTCGGGGAACACCCTGATACTGGACAAGAACTGTTTATCTATTCAGGTCGCTGGGGGCCATATATTAAACACGAAAAGGTAAATGCGGGACTTCCTAAAGGAATGGAAGTAGATGAGGTAACGCTCGAGATAGCGATAGATTTGCTCGAGAAGAAAAAAGCTAGTCGTGGGAAGAAAAAAGGTCGGGGCCGGAGTAAGAAGTGAAGGTCAGCGTTGTAGGTGGGGGACTCGCCGGTTGTGAGGCAGCACTCCAACTCACGCAGCAGGGGTATCTGGTCCGTTTGATGGAAATGCGTCCTGAGAAGTCGACGGAGGCGCACCATACTGACAGCTTAGGTGAGCTGGTTTGCACAAACTCATTCAAGAGTGAAGACCCTGCGAATGCCCATGGGCAGCTTAAGCGAGAAATGAGAATGCTCGGGTCGGTATTGCTACACTCAGCGGATGTATCACGTGTTCCTGCAGGTGCAGCTCTTGCAGTGGACCGAACTCTTTTTACACAAGCAATGACAGCGGCAATTGAGGCCGAATCCGCAATCGAAATTGTACGAGAAGAATGCACTGATCTTCCTCACGGACCAACTATAATTGCTACCGGGCCGCTTACGTCTGATCCTCTTTCCGAGGCCATCCAGCAAGAACTCGGAGATGGTGGGTTATCCTTTTTTGATGCAATCGCACCCATTGTGCACCGGGACGGACTTGATGAAAAGATAGTTTTTGCTGCTGGCCGTTTTGATCAAGATGCAGACTATCTCAATTGTCCGATGTCTGAGCCGGAGTATCTAGCGTTTGTTGAAGCACTCAGAGGTGGTGTGGGACATCAGGGGCATGATTGGGACACTGTTCCATACTTTGAGGGATGTCTTCCCATTGAAGTTATGGCCTCACGAGGTATGGATACATTGCGATTTGGTCCAATGAAGCCGATCGGGCTTACTGATCCACAAACAGGTAAACGTCCTTGGGCTGTGGTTCAATTAAGACGTGAGGACAGAGCGGGTCAGATGTGGAACTTGGTTGGGTTTCAGACGCGACTCCAGATCGGTGAACAGCGAGAAATCTTTCAGACTATCCCTGGTCTTTCGAATGCTGAATTCCTTAGATGGGGCTCAATCCATAGGAATAGCTACTTGAATTTTCCTAGCTGTCTGTCCTCAAGTGGGTCTTCTAAGAAACGGACTGACCTTATTTTTGCGGGGCAGTTAACTGGCGTAGAGGGTTACACTGAGTCGGCCGCGAGCGGAATTCTTGCCGGTATCAACCTTGGGAGATCTCTTTCTGATCAAGAACCCTTGATTCCTCCCCCTACTACTATGCTAGGAGGACTCTTCCGTTATCTAAGAGATGCCGATCCAAAGCATTTTCAGCCTATGAACTCGAATTGGGGGTTGGTTGACCCTCTCAGTCAGCGCATCCGATCTAAACGTGAACGGAGAAAATCGCTAGCGCAGCGAGCCAATGAGGACTTCTTGGTATGGATGCAAGAGAGTGGTCTAACATTGGACAGAGCTAGAGCAAGTGCATAGCGCCGCTGGGTAAACACGGGGGCTAAATGAGCGAAGTGACTCTTCGTCGAGAGGTAAGGGAGTTTCTGGCCCACTTGGCTATGGAGCGTCAACTATCCAAGAATAC
>DLRL01000099.1:33661-69945 GCA_002501085.1 Gemmatimonadales bacterium UBA7889 | reverse complement strand
ACCACCAGAACCACACCGATCAACCGGATAACCCACTTCATACTTTATCTCCTAAGACGATCCATCTTCTCAGATTACGTTGACCTCCTGAGAAGGACCAGTTTTACCCTCCGGATGACCCTCAAATATCCACCTTACCCAGGGATAAGAGTCAATAACAACTGGGGTTTCAGGGTTGTTTAGAGGCCGAGCCAGTAGTTCATCTTGATAATGAACCTGTTGTCTGCTGGCGCCTCAAGCAGTGCAGTGGCGTCTCTCTGGAAATCTAAATCCCCCGCGAACGCATAATCAGACTGCCTGCGTTGCCATACTAGGAAAAGCGTCGATCCTGGTCTGTATTCCCAACGCAGGACAGCGTTGCCCACAAGAGAGCGGACATTAAAGTCTCTATCACGGAAAGAATAATCAGCAGTGCCATCACCATCGAAGTCGACGTACTGCCTGCCTGCCAAATCGCATATTCCTGGGCAAGCTACCCCTCCTGCTGTATTAGAGCCTGCTCCCGAATTGAATTCCAAAAAATCATAGGACTTCGATGTGGCCAGTTGCTTGTACTGAACGTAGTCACCCGAAGACAGCAGGGGCTGTGCAAAAAGCTGCAGAGATAGCCGAGGAGTGAACGTCCAATCTAATCGGGTCTCCATTGATACCGTCCGCCGACTAAGGTCAGCAAAGAGGTAACGAACTCCGAATGTTGGGCTATACGGCATGGTTTCTGTCGCAGCAACATACTGGTGCCCTGAATTGTCTTCGTTATACCTCGGCGTTACTACAACTTGAAGTCTTTCGGAGGGTTGAACTTTCACATCACTCCGAACCGTCCAACCACCGCCGACACCCTGACGGTCATCCTCCATCTCAAAATGAGAGCCAAAGCTTACCGCCTTCCGCCGATCACTACTTAGGTTAACCGACCACTTCGTAGAACCCGGACGCACCATCATTGGACCGCCGCGAGTGGCAGACCGGCTCATCGCCCGAGGTGTATACGTCCCACTAGTTCGGAGATTCCAGTAGTTCAGGAATTGACCGTTAGCATTTGCAGTAAAGGCACCCCGGACCCGGGCATCGCGCCATGATCCACTAGACCAGAAGTCATCGAGTACTTCGTGGCTCCAGTTGTGATAAGTCCAACCACCAAAGCTATAGCCCCGAAATAATCGTCCCGGCACGATCTCCTTGTAATTGATCCTTGCACCAGCGTCGAGGCGCTCTCCAGTAGGATAAAAACCCAATTCATTGATCTCGAAGCCGTTTGTGATCTGAGAAGTCCAGACTGATCCCGTCCAGTGCTCACCTTCCCGTTTTTCGAGATTCAAACGCCAGGCTAGTCCGCTAATTGTAGTGGCGGTCTCATCTAAGGATGCCCGAGTCACATCTGGCCGCTGGAAGTAGTGATTACTTGCCTTTTGAATCCTTGTAATCGCTTCTTCTGCCCCTCGCACGTGACTGCCCGTCACAAAAGCGAACATTCCATACTTCCCACTCCGCCACCGATGGTCGATTCGGAGGCCCCCGTTAAAAGCTGATGATGCAAGCCAGTTATAGGATTCATCGCTGGGGAGAGCACGACGTAAGCCGCTCACAAGGGCCCGAACCTGTGAAGCCCCATCGCCGAAGTCTTTTGCGAGACTCAGCACCCCTACCTCAGACCGAGGTTCGACAAGGAACTTATTTTCTGATCCGTCAGCAAAAACTCCCTGGCCGAACTCATCTCCGGTAACCGCACCAAGAACGCCAATCGAAAGGCCCTTAGTAGTTCTTCCAGACAGCTTTGCGGCACCTAGAATTGTCGCATTCTCAGGAACCTGGCTGTGCTCAGCTTCGTAAGGCGCACGACCGTGGGGCGCACGGCCAACCCGGCGGCTGTAAAAGAGTTGATTGTTCTTGCCCGACAGTGTGAAGTCGAAGATCCGTGCGTCTTCAACGAAGAACGGGCGCCGCTCACCTTGAAATGTCTCGAATGCGCTGAGATTAATCACTGCGGGGTCGGCTTCTACTTGACCGAAATCAGGGTTAATTGTGGCATCTAGGGTAAACGAGGCCCCTAGGCCATAGCTTAGATCAAGACCAATTCTCCCATTTGTAGCAGTGCCATCAAAAAACGGGTCGCCCGGGGTAGCGGGTGCACTGTGGTGACTACTGACGGCGTAGGGCAGAAGCTCAAAGCGTCGAGACGGGTTATCTACGAGCACGCCTTCCATTTCTGCCATCCGACTCGCGATGCCTTTCTCGAGTTTTGAGAGCAAAGCGTAGTAGGACTCTTCCGCGCTAGCGACACGCCGGCGGAAGAAGTTAATCCCCCACGTTTGGAGGTCATCGCTCGCCTCATAACGAATCTGGGAGAGCGGAATGCGGATCTCCGCTGACCAGCCCTCCTCATCTTGCTGGACTGCAGAGGACCAAACCGCATCCCATGCACCATCTAGCTTGTCGTCATCATACAGGTAGTGGTCTCGCTGAACATTCGCGACACTCACCGAGAAGATATAACCGGTTAGATGATCATGATTTGGATCAAGATGTACAGAGAATTTGTCGAAGATACCATCGGAGTCACGCCGAGTAAGTCGTGACACAATCTCCCCTGGCTCAGAATCCCACATCCGAGCACCAATCCAGATGGCCCCGTCGCCGAGAAGAACTCTCACCTCGGTATCATCTTTTGCTGGCTCTCCCTCTACCGGTTCCTTCGCTGTGAACCCGGTGAAGACTTTCGCCGTTCGCCAGTCTGGCTCATCGATACGCCCGTCGATTTCAATCGGTCCGAGTTTTCGGGTAGCATCAAGGGCCTCATTCGAAAACTCCTCAGCAAGCTTATCAGATTTATTATCTGATTCAGCATCTGCAGGTGTTATTCGGTCCAACAACTGGGGATCCGGAACACCCTGTGTCAGTGACTCCTGTGGAACGAGGACGGCCAAGGCCATAGCCACCAAGAAGGAAGACTTAGAACATCCGCTAGCTACCAACATTTATCTCGCTATTACCCAGCGCTCGGTGGCAGCATGGAGCGTGATCGGTGCACTTGAAAGTCGAGCAAGGTCAATCTGAGCAGCCATGTCGTGTACTTGTTCCAGTGATGCCCTGTCATTCGCGAGAATGTTCAGCAGGATGTCAACCACCTCATCATCCAATGTATCCATAGCAACAATCCAATTATGTACTGCTGCTGTTGTGAGGGTTTCGTCCACTCCCGGATAGGCTCCGGCTGGAATCTCAGCAACCGAATAGTAAGGATGCTCTTCTCTCATCGACGTCACAATTTCAGGATCGACCGGTAGCAGTCGGACACCTGCGATGGTTGTCGCTTCAAGCACGGCAGCAGCGGGGTAACCCACAGAAATCACCGCTGCATCAATAGCTCCATCCCGGAGTGCTGACGAAGATTCGCTGAAAGATAGGTAGCGGGGTTCCAGGTCCTCGTAAGTTAAACCGTGTGCTGCCAACAGGTGGCGAGCCATCTGTTCTGTGCCACTTCCTGGAGGACCCACAGAAACTCTCTTGCCTCCGAGATCACCAATCCCCACATCTGTGGAATTTCGCGGAACCATAACGTGGGTGAGGTTCGGATACAGTGGAGCAACAATCCTGAGTCCGGGTACGGGTTCCATGTCTCCGGAACCGAATTGCGCTTGGTACGCAGTAACTGCCAGAACCATCCCAAGGTCCATCTGGCCATCAGCAAGTCGATTGATGTTCTCTACTGAACCACCGCTAACCTCTGCAGTGTACTGCCTTATAGGATCAGCCAGCGACATACGATTCGCCAACGCACCACCAAGGGGATAATAGATCCCACCGGTCCCAGCAGTCCCCAATGACAAGAATTGCTGCCCATCTCCACAGCCAGCCAATAAGAAGAGGCATGCCAACAGAGAAGTGATGGGTTTATTACACAGTATTTTCACTCGACCAACTCGCATTTGAATCAAGCTATGGAAGTGACGTCCATTCTAATTAACAAACAATGGTTTGACTGTAGGTCAACGACGGGAAGTAAAGATGAACGCTAATAGAAGCAAGCCGACGGCATCTGTTGGGAGTCCGGGATAAACTAAGAATAGGGCAGCGCATATAGCGATCGCTCGTTCCCAAACCCTGAGCGCGCGGCGGGCATATCCCATACCTGCAGATGCGAGTGCAATGACGCCTAATAGCGCCGTCACAAAAGCCAGCATAATTTCGACAGGGCTGCCTATTAGAAGTAGTTCCGGCCCGTATACAAACATAAACGGCACCAGGAATCCCGCCCCTGCAAGGAGCGCGGCAGATACAGCCGTCTTGAGCGCCGGCGACCCGGAAATACCTGCGGCTGCAAACGCCGCCAAAGAAACCGGAGGTGTCACATTGGAAATACAGCCGAAGTAGAAAATAAATAGATGAGCTGCAAGCAGCGGAACGCCGAGTTGCACCAGCGCAGGAGCACCCAAAGCTGCAAGGACAACGTATGCGGCAGTTGTCGGGAGCCCCATACCAAGAATAATTGAGCCTATCGCTGTGAGCATGAGAGCTGCTAAAAGATTACCGCCCGAAATCGTCACTATTAGTTCCGACATCCGGAGGCCAATACCCGTCAGTGACGCCACGCCTACCACAATCCCGGCTGCAGCACATGCCGCAGCGACCTGAACAGCACCACGACCCCCACGTTCCATCACCTCGCCCAATTCAGGCAATGAGGGCCGTGTGGTGGGTCGAAGACATGCCATGACTAAAGCGGATGTCACTCCCCAAAAAGCTGCCCTCATCGGTGAGCGCCCCATGGCCAGCAGCAGCACTATGGCCCCCAGGGGTAATAATAAATGCAGTTTATCTCTTATCTTCTCTGGGGCTACTTCCCTGACCGGCTCGATACCCATTGCAGAAGCTCGGAAGTGGATGGCGGCCAAAAGGGCTGCGTAGTATAGGATTGCCGGAATGACAGCTGCAGCAGCAACCTCCAAGTACGGGATATTCGTCCAGGTAGCGAGAATGAAGGCTCCGGCTCCCATCACAGGTGGCATTAATTGGCCACCCGTGCTTGCGGCTGCTTCAATCGCCCCAGCAAAAAACGGTCGGAAGCCTGCACGCTTCATCAGGGGAATAGTGAATGTGCCTGTCGTTACGACATTTGCGACTGCGCTACCCGACAGTGAGCCCATAAACGCACTCGCTACTGCCGCCGTCTTAGCGGGGCCACCTCGAGTCCTCCCCGCCACCTTATTTGCTAACGCAATAAGTAGGGCGCCCCCACCTGCGGTATCCAGGACGACACCAAAAAGAACAAAGAGATAGACGAAATCCGCAGAGACACCGAGAGGCACACCCCATATTCCCTCGGTTGAGAGAAAGAGCTGCTCCACAATCCGAGTGACTCCGTACCCGCGATGAGCAAGAAAGCCAGGGAGGTATGGGCCACTGACTGCATAGACCAGCGCCATGATGCATACAGTAACCAGACCCCACCCCGTTGCTCGACGAGCAAGTTCTAGTACTAAGACCACCATCATGCCGCCAGCGACCAAGTCCAGGGCCGTGGGATTACCAGAACGACTTACAAGTTCCTGGTTCTCAGAGGCAAGATAGAGACATGCCAGTACCGATAGGCCAGCAAGCACCCAATTGAGCGGGCCGATGCGAGGTGGCCCGGATTCTTGATCAAGCTCCCCTTCTTTTCTTGAGCGCTGGTGAAACTGCACACCCACGCCCAAGAAACCTAGAGTTGCCATCAATGCGAGATGGACCGGTCGCTGGACAAGTGCTGTAAATGGTGATACGCCCGCAGCATACAAGTGGAATACAGCTGCTGTCAGCGATGTACCAACGATTACCCATCCGATCACTTTCGGGCGAGGAGTATTCATGCGTCAGTACTTAGCTTGGCATCAAGCGCCCAATTATAAGCGCCATAGCTAACATCAGGCTCAAAAGGATTACAGCGGCACTCGTGAAACTCCTTCTCCTGTCGATACAGTGGGCTCCTTGGGCAATAACTAGTGACGACCATATCTGAGTCAGGTCCATAGCTGTAAGAACACTAAGCCAGTACCCAGAGGGAAGAAAGAAAAAGAAACTTCCAAGATTAAGCGTTAACTGAGGGTCTTGAGTCGCGATCTTGAGAGGTATGATAAAGAGCCCCACAAGGGCCGGAATGAAAAACGAGTGAGCAGTAACCGCAAGGTATTGTCGGTAACCCCCCGTGTCTCCAAGAACGAAAGCGAAGATGCCCGTGAGGACTCCCGCTCCAATCGGTATCGCTATCGATGTACTCAGTGCCGCCCCTACTACTGTTAGAATACTCATCCAACCCGTGACCCGATCCGGCATCGGAAATGGTGTGCCACCTCCGGCCAACACCTGCTCTCTCATGAGGCCTTCCCAAACCTCTGATGGGATAAGAGCTACCTGCAGACTCATGAGCGCTGCGCTAAGCACCAAAGCCATAACCCACCTGGGCTTAGCAACCAGATATGCATTCATCTTTGCGGGACTGAAGAATGTGTCTAAGAAACGCCTGTGAATTCCGGGTATCGTGACCAGATCAATCGAATCTGCCCGCTCTTTACCGTTAGATTC
Organism: Gemmatimonadales bacterium UBA7889; assembly: GCA_002501085.1. Taxonomy (GTDB): domain Bacteria; phylum Gemmatimonadota; class Gemmatimonadetes; order Longimicrobiales; family Gaopeijiaceae; genus UBA1142. Next base: position 63,387 of record DLRL01000099.1, on the reverse strand, counting down.
TTGTCCGGTCTGGTCCATATATAGTCTCCTGTCCTTGGCTGTTCGATGACGACCCTGTATCCTCTTAGGCTCTAGTTTCCCTATGTTTACATGTCATAACTGACCCTTAATTACAGTGCTTCCCCAAACAATCGTATGAGCTACCGGACCAATCCAGACCGGATTCTCGATAATATCGATCGAGCCAGAAATCGCGATGCGGAAAGTGCACGCTTTCAGGTTGACCGACAGGCACTAGGCCGAGACTTAGAGACTGAGATGCCTGACGTAGATGCCACGACATCCGAACGTCTTAAGCGGATCTTCGCAGTTCTGGAGAAAGCATACACCAAAGCTGCACAGCGCTCAGAAATGGGCAGACTGGCTGCTCGATTCCAAGCAGTCGGCGATATCCATCACCACCATGCACGTGGGGACGTGAGTATTTCAGTCCAATACTTGGATCATGAGCGATTCGATGATGTTGGTGTTTCCCCGTTTGAAATTCGCCCGTACGAAGTCGCGGATGCGAAAAAAGAAACCAAGACCAGTCGTGCTGACGTGAACGCCCTAAGGGTTCTTCGCAAAGAGCTCCGCGGCGGTGTCCTTGCCGCGTACCAAAAGCTCGAGCCACGGGTTAGAGATGCAATCCGAGACCGAGCAGACATGGGCCACATACAGGTCCAGGTAACCGTCGACTTGCGACCAGGAGAGTATCTAGCGCCCCCCTCACAGAAGCTTCTCGACGATAAGCCAAGTGAAGAATCGAGTTAACTGAAGGACACCTCACGAACCGTTAGACTCTGAATGCGACCTAGATCTAGGTCGACCCCGATCCCAAGGCCACTCGGAACCTTCATTGCTCCATCTTCTACTTCAAACTCAGGCGATACAATATCACGGTCCCAATAGCGACGACTTGCTGAAATATCCCCTGGAAGCGTGAAGCCAGGTAAGGATGCCAGGGCCACATTGTGAGCGCGCCCCACTCCCGACTCCAGCATCCCACCACACCAGACCGGCAAGCTCGCTGAACGCATGGTATCGTGAATCCTACGGCTTACAGCGAAGCCCCCCACCCGACCTGGCTTGATGTTAACAACCTTGCAGCTTCCGAGATGTAGAGCGAGCGCTAGATCACCCACAGATTTGATCGACTCATCCAGACAAACTGGCGTCTCAATTTGTTCCTGAAGATGAGCGTGATCGAGAAAATCACTATACGACAGTGGCTGCTCAATCATCGTCAGGCCCAAGGCATCGAACTCTTTCAATCGGTCGATATCAGACAATGAATATGCTGAATTAGCATCGGCCATGAATGCAGTGTCTGGAAAGCGTTCTCGCAAACCTGCGAGCATTTCAATGTCTCGACCTGGTTTGATCTTAATTTTCACCCGAGCGTAGCCTTCTTCGATATAGCCCTGGACCTGGTCGTGGAGTTCAGCGTCTGTCGGCTTGAGTCCCACGCTAACACCAACCGGTACGTACTCTCGCTCACCCCTAAGCTTCTTCGAAAGCGAAATCCCTTCCGCTCGTGCCGCTAAGTCCCAGCCTGCCATCTCAACAGCAGCCTTTGCCATTGGGTGACCCCTAACCCAGCTGACCGGGTCTAAAAGTTTCTCAGGCGCATTAGCTTCACGCCCAATCATCTGGGGGAGGATATAATCGGTGAGAACATGCCAGGCAGTTTCAGTGGTCTCATACGCATAAGATGGTTCCTCTGATGCGACACACTCACTCCAACCCTCGAGTCCTTCTGCAAAAAGGGTTAGCAGGAGGATACGTCGGTCCTGTTGACCCCCACTACTAATCTCAAAGAATTCCTTGAGGCGAAGCGGGATCTCCCGCAGAACTGCTCGCTCGATCTTCATCCGATCTCCGGCCAGTTGGTTTCTGCTCTATTGAGAAGTGAAACGGCTTAGAATAGTGGTCGCTCACCCGACCTAGTCCGCGACTTGGTATCAGGTCATGGCATCCCGGGCTGCACTAACAGATAGTCTGAAGTCCGCTCTCCCCAGAAGATCTCGTGCACCTCATACCCCTTACTCATATAGTGAACCAAAGTCTCTCGTGTAGCTTCGCGCCAGCGGCCTGCAAGCCCGATATCTAGATTCATCACCTGCACGATATCTGATGGAATTGCGACCAGAACTTCCTTTTCTTCACTTTGCAGGTCTGGTATTCCTGGCTCTGGCAAAGAGTAACGCCCTGCCTCTGATAGGACTTGTGCAGCATGTTCCGATGGCTGGGCTGGAGGGTTACTGCCCACCAGCCGACGTGAGGCACGCAGCGAGGTTAGCTCCCACAAAGCTACAAACCGGTCAGTTCCTACCCCCCGATGAAGTGGGGAGTCCGTTTCCCCATACATGTTTTCCACGTATTCCTGGACCACAATGCCTAATTTGGCAAAGTTGAGATAGGCATTACGTGACTGCAGGGGGTCGAATGTCCAGAGCATCTTCTCGACACCCCGCGCTAGCACCTGCTCTCGCTGGTAAGCCTTAAGTTGTGTACCCAAACCGGCATCTCGCGCATGCTCAATAACTGCGAGCATATCTGACCAATGCACAAGTTGCCCATCCCTGATCCCGGTCATACCAAATACGAAACCTTCCAGATCTCCATCTTCACTATATGCCCCAGCTGCCACGCCACCCAAAATCTGAGAAACCTTCAGAATCGCGGTCGGAACTCGCTCGGAAAAACCGAGCCCCCACGTCTGTTCTTGAAGCTCAACACAGCTGTGAAATTCCTGCATCGTCTCAAATGGGCGAATTACGTGTGAGCCAGCTTCTTGGCCCGCTACCATTCATCACCTGAGGAGACAGGACTAAGCAGCAATTCAGCTAATAGAGCCGCGCGGCTTGGTAGTGCCTTGGCAACAACATGCTCGTGGAGGGCATGGGCACCATCACCAAGCGAACCAAGGCCATCAAGGGTTGCCGCGTATTGGCTCGTAGTATTTCCGTCAGATGCACCTCCGGAAGTGCCCTCTTCTAGTTCGATTCCAAGTCGATGTCCTGCAGCCCGAGCAGCTTCCCAGAGCCTGCGATTCCGGGGGGTCCGCTCTAGCGGGGGAGCCTGGATACCTCCCAAAATCTCGAGTGATGTACCTGGCGTTCTGGCGGTCAAGCCTCGAATTGCTCGTGTGACTGCTTCTCCGTCATCCATGGACGCAACTCGAACATCCACATCCGCCTCCGCCTCCGCTGCCTTGACGTTGACACGTGTACCACCTTGGACAACACCAACGTTCACCGTAATACCTCTCTCAAGATCAGTCAGGCCGTGCAGTTGATGCACTACATTGGCCAGTTCCTGTATGGCAGAGGCTCCACTCGTAGGATCTAACCCAGAGTGTGCGGCCTCACCATGGATAAGTATGCGGAAACGGCCAACACCTTTTCGAGCTGTCTTAAGTTTTCCTTCCGTGCCTAAACCGGGCTCAAGAATGAAAGCCCTGATAGCAGCTCGCGAGATCATTCGTACGTACCGCTGGGACTCTGGGCTACCGATTTCTTCATCGGAATTAATGAACCAGATAGGGGTAGCAGGAAACTCAAAACCCAGAGATCGGATGGCGCGTAGAGCAAAAATCGCTTGCACGATACCGCCCTTCATATCGAAGGTACCTGGACCGCGAACGATTCCATTTTCTATCACAACTGGCATGGAATCTGTAGTCCCAAGTGGCCAGACGGTGTCCGTATGACCGACGAGTAATTGAACGGGCATATCTCGGTCTCGATTTATTGGAACCGCGAAAAGGTGCCCCCCAGTTTTTCGGCCTGGTACGTGTCGGATTCTAAAGTCCATTTCCTGAAGGAATTTAGTCAATTGACCTTGAACTCCGACCTGGGACTCAGGCACATCACTAGGTGATTCATGAGATGCGAGATCCATTAACATCTCAATCATCGCATCTACTTGATCTTCTAAGTAAGCCAAAATCGCCGTAGCCCTATCACCCGCCTTGCTCACTCAGCGCCTCTAACCCGGTAGAAGCCCGCTCTCTGATAACTCTCATCAAGAAGCTCAACCGGGTGGATAACACCTTCGTTAGAGGCTTCTAGTCGGAGACCCGCACCAATCTGCATCATACAACCGGGATTGGGCGTAGCGACTGCGTCCGCAAGACAAGCCCTAACCGCAGCAACTTTATCTCCACCAATCAATCCGCCGAGTTCAGGATGCGTGATGCCATAGATCCCAGCACCCCCGCAACATTCCTCAGCATCCGTAACTATGTGAACCTCAGCATCCGGCACAGCTTCCAATACAGTGATTGGTGCGTGTTCCACACCCTGGGCATGGAGTAGGTGGCAGGGATGATCATACGCGATTTTACAGGGGATACTCGCACCAATCCTGGGACCTGAACTTGCTAGTATCTCCGACACATCTCTCACAGCCAGCGCTACCTCTTCAGCCCTTTGAACAAAATCCGGATCCCCCTCAAGAAGGGTCCCATAATCCTTCATGGCTGCCCCACACCCCGCAGCATTTACAGCAATAAACTCCGCTCCCGATGCCTCAAACACCCTTATGTTTGTGCGAGCAAGCATCCGCGCACGTTCAAGGTCTCCTCCATGCGCATGCAGAGCTCCGCAGCAGTCCTGACCTTCAACCAATACCACCTCGTACCCGTTCGCCTCTAGGACTCGCACAGTAGCGCTGTTGATGCGTGTAAAGAGTCCCTCCTGCACACAACCCAAGAGAACTGCAACGCGGCTTCTTCGACTAACGTCATCGCTTCCTGAATCAGTGTTTCCTGATATCGCATCTCCCGAAGCCATTGGCTGCCAACGCGTCGTTGACGCCAACATTGCAAGAACAAGACGGCCTGCTCGAAGGGGTCCGTATGAAGGCAGGACGGTGGCCCCCAGTGCAGCGAGTCTAGTTCCTCGAAGCAGACGCCCTATAAAGAAAAAGGGGCTTCGGAGTGCACGATTGCCCAAAACCTTGAGCAAAACTCTTGTAGGCAAGCCTTGCGGTGCTGCTTTAGCCGCCGTCTCACGTGCGAGCTCAAGTAAGGTCCCATACTCAACGCCCGAGGGACAAACTGGCTCGCAGGCACGACAACCTAAACAACGATCAATGTGTGTTCTGAATGCTTCAGAACTAGGCTCAAGCCTGCCCTCAACAACTGCCTGCATGAGGTGAAGCCGACCCCTTGGCGAATCCGCCTCATTCCCAAGGCGGTTGTACGTGGGACAGGCAGGAAGGCAGAAGCCGCAATGCACGCAAGGAAGTAGGCGTTCCTGTTGCGCGTCCAGAGCCTGTCCGAGCGCCTCGTATACTGGCGCGCCGGTCACTCGATGCCCCACAGTACAGCATGTGGATCAAACGCACGCTTCAAGCCCGCGGCAAGCTCCCCCTCATCCACTAAAGGTTTAGCAAAGTACGAGGAAGCATCGACTTCAGCAGGAATTCGGAGTACCCGAATTGTACCGCCCAATTCTTCGATATCCTTTTGTAGGCCTGCGAGGCTGGACTCGATGTCCGAGAGGTTCACAGGTAAATAAGCCCGAACTGATCCGCCGTACACATCTGCGTTCAAACTCACCCCTGGAACCTGCTTAAGAAGATCCAATAGCACGCCTATTCTAGACGGCAATGCCCATACCCGAACCACAAGTTCCGTATCAATACCGCTACCTCTTTCTTGCACCAGCAAAGACTCGGCCTCAGGAGTATTCCTAACTTCAAAAGAGACGCCCGTATGCTTTTCAAGACTTTTTTGATCGGCTTCCACCGAGACCCTAGCCCCATGTAAGCGAACCAGGAGCCTCCCTCCATCCGAGGTTGCGCTTAGAATGATCGACGCAGGCATAATCGGTGCCGTAGCAACGGCCCGGGCAGTAGATACAAGTTCGGAGACGTCAGTAGCTTCAAGGACAAGGAGTCGATCTACGACTGGTAATGGGAACAGCCTAACAGTGACAGAAGTGATGACTGCAAGCTCGCCACGGCTGCCCACCATCACCTTTAGGATGTCAAACCCCGCTACGTTTTTAACGACCTTCCCGCCAAGCCTCAGTGCTCGTCCATCCCCGCATACGATTGTGGCCCCAAGGACGTGGTTCCTTAGTTGTCCATAACCGGCCCACAGCGGACCACTTAGGCCTGTTGCTACCAGCCCTCCTAGAGTCCTGTTGGGCACGTCAGGTGGATCAAAGGGGAGCCACTGTCCATGAGTAGCCATCTCAGTTGAAAGATCCCGGATCGATGCTCCAGCACTCGCGGTCATTGTTAAATCTGCTGGCTCATAATGCTGGATCTCGTTGAGACGCGAAGTTGTGAGCACTATGAATGGATCCCTCGGATAACGCGGGTACGTATGTGCCCCTGTTCCTATGGGCACCACTCTAACCCCCATCTCAGACGCCCATTTAAGTATTGTTGCCACTTCTTCTGCTGATCCAGGTGCAACAACCGTTTCCACATCTGTACGTAACGCAGTCCATAGACTTGACGGAACGGAATGGCCGAATGCTTCCTCCGGCAACAGCCTAGAGAGTGAATCAGTTAGATCGACCCTCATTCGCCTGTGGCCAATATCTTCGCAGTATCAGTCGCCCCTTTTACCTCTACTTCGGGCAGCACTTTTCCAGGGTTGAACAGGGAAGCTGGGTCAAAAACTCGCTTCGCCGCTGCCATCGCCTCCAGTTCAGCTGGCCCATGAACGAGCGTCATATATTTTCTTTTGTCCACGCCGACTCCGTGCTCGCCAGTTATCGTGCCACCTGCATCCACACAAAGTTGCATGATTTCTTTGGAAGCACGCTCAACTAACTCGAGCTCATTCTGGTTTTGGCGGTCGAATAAGATGTTTGGATGCAGATTCCCATCACCAGCGTGGAATACGTTAGCAATCTTTAGACCGTATCGATTCCCGATGTCATCAATACCTGCCAGAACCTCAGGAAGCTTGGTTCGGGGTACCGTCGCATCCTGAACAAGCAGGTCTGGAGCAATCCGCCCCATTGCCCCAAACGCTTTTTTCCGAGCCCTCCAGAGCTTCACACGGTGTTCCGGATCAGTGGCCCTCTGAACTTCGATCGCCCCCTCTTCAAGGCAACACTGTTCGGCTCGATCAGCGTCTAGGTCAAGGCCGGCTTCGGTACCGTCAAATTCAATCACAAGAGCGGCTCCGGCCTCAAGTGGGTAACCAGCCGCAAACACACTCGCTTCGACCGCCTTAATTGTCGGACCATCTACAATTTCCACTGCTGCAGGCATCAAACCACAGGCAATGATTTTCGTAACTGCTCGGCCTGCCGACTCAACCGATTCGAAGATTCCAAGCAGAGTTCGCACACCTTCGGTGATTGGTAGTAGGCGGAGCTCAATTTCAGTCGCTATGCCAAAGCAACCCTCGGAGCCCACGAAGAGACCTACTAAGTCCAGTGTTGCATACGGATCTCGCCCCACGCCTCCAATCTCTACGATCTGACCTCCGGCCAATACCACCGTGAGGCCGGTAATATAACGGGCTGTGACACCGTACTTCAGGCAATGAGGGCCTCCTGAGTTTTCGGCAACGTTTCCACCAAGCGTGCACGTACTCTGAGAGGATGGGTCAGGGGCATAATAGAGACCGTAGGGATTAGTGGCTTCAGTCAAACGAGCGTTAATGACGCCAGGTTGAGCAATCGCAATTCTATTTTCTACATCGATCTTCAAGATGCGATTCATACGAGCAGTACCAACTATGACGCCTTCTGGTGTAGTCAATGCGCCGCCAGATAATCCTGTACCTGCTCCGCGCGGAATTACCTCTATACCATTGCTGTGTAAGAGTCCCACTACGGCAGAAATTTCTTCAGTTGAAGATGGAAGAACCACCGCACGTGGCGGCCTTCGATATGCAGTGAGTCCGTCAGATTCATATACGAGCAGACGGTCGGGGTCTGTGATGACGTGTTCGTGCCCAACGATCTTGGCTAGATCGCTGACGACAGTGGAAGGAAGGGGCCGGGTCATGCCCGAGGATACCTTGCCGGTGAGTAGAGATGCAACAGGTTCCTCGTCAGTTTTTTCCAAGAGTCTGTACATGTTCCCGAAGCGCTTCCAGACTCTGAGATGCTGCGCGCTCCATTCCATTAGGGAGAGCATCACTATATACGAAAGCCACCAATTCCTCTGCAGTTATACTCGGTTGTTGTTCCAAAGCCTCCTCAACCTGTTGGATGCGAGCCAGACGGTGACTTTCAAAGCGGTTCAACGCTTCAGTTGGATTTTCCAGTGGCGGGCCATGGGCAGGATAGATCACTGAAAGACTGAGCATACGTAGTTGAGCTATGGAGTTAAGATAGTCAGATACACAGCCCGGATAATCGGCCACCCATGTCGTGTTGCCCTTACCCAACAGGTGGTCGCCCGCGAAAAGTGCTCGCTGTGCTTCCCAGTAAAACGACAAGTGCTCACAGGTATGACCAGGCGTACTCACCGCAATCAAATTTCCCTCGTCAGTTACGATCACGTCACCATCTGTAAGTATGTGACCGACGCATTCTACGCCCTCTGGACCCCACACCTCAGCACCTATAGCCGCTGAAAGTGAACTCGCTGATCCTGCGTGATCCGAATGACCGTGGGTAAGAATGATCTTCCGGTGATGAGCGGGCCCAACTGCTGAAGCCAGGGCTCGGATATGGCTATCTAGATCAGGTCCAGGGTCAATAATCACCACCCGCTCCTGTCCTACGATATAGGTACGAGTCCCATCAAGTGTGAATGGACCTGCATTCCCTGCATTTAGACACTTAGGCCGCAGCCTCAGGGCATCTTCCCGGTCCCCACTATCGCCGCTCTGCAGCCAATTGCTCCGCTAGCTTGTCTGCTATACTTATGACGGCAATCTCATCTTCTTCTGTGAAAGCTGCGGGTTCGTCAGAATCGATATCAATTTGACCAAAGATATCGGATCCGGCTCGTATCAAAACGACAAGCTCAGATTGTACATCTGGAGAGCACGCTAAATAATTTTCCTCCGTAGTGATATCGGCAATATTCAAATTCGTACGCTGCTCTATTGCACGACCGCATACTCCTGTACCTACTGGTATCTTCGCGTGCTCGGTTCCAGAACCAACATAATTATGGAGCCAAAGTTCCTGTTCCGCTTCGTTCAAGAGGTATGCCCCAACCCAATTATAGCGGTCATCTGCTTCCTCAATAGATCGAATGGCACGGCGCAAGATCGCGTCAGAGAGGTGTCCGCCATCACGCATTTCTTGCAACTCGATTACTAATTGTCCGGCATCTAAAGGCATTCCATCACATCCGTTAGAACGTCATGACCGCATTAGCGCGATCGGGTGAGAGGGCCTGGCTTGAAAGTGTTTTCTACCAGCACCCCGCGAACCGACAGTAACAATCATCTCGACGGTAGGGCACGAAGGGTAGAAGGGGGTCCGGAAAGCGTCAACGGTGATGAGGCATGCTCTTTACCTCGGTGTGAAGTCTGTCTCTACCCTAAGCCTGCGAACAAACGCCGCAATTAGCTTCGCAGTATTGAAGAGGTCATCGACGCTTACGACTTCATTCGGAGAATGCATGTAGCGATTAGGTACTGAAATGAGACCGGTAGGGACACCACCCCTCGTCAGGTGAATTCCATCTGCGTCCGTCCGTGTAGACCTCGGCGAAGCTTGAATCGTATATGGAATCTCTTCCTCTTCTGCCACACTGGAGAGCATCTCAAACACTGAGTTATGCGAGGCCGAGCCACGACTCAATACCGGACCGCCACCTAGTCTATGCTCACCCAACTCCTTCTTCTCCACATCTGGAACATCCGTACTGAACGTCACATCAACCACAATTGCTACGTCGGGTTCTAGTTGGTAGGCACTCGCTCTGGCACCACCCCCGCTTTGCCCAATCTCCTCCTGGGCGGTTGCAACAGCCGTCACTCGCGCAGCTGGCAAGTCATCAGACAGCATTCGAATCGCTTCAAGCACGATAAACGCGCCAATCCGGTTATCGATTGCACGACTAGCGATTCGATTCCCCGCCAGGTGGATCATACTCTGCGCTAGCACGATAGGGTCTCCCACTCGGATTCCGAGTGACACCACCTCATCTCTGCTAGAAGCACCCACATCGACCCAGAGCTGCCGAGTTTTGGATGCTTTCTCACGATCATCTGGAGTCATGAGATGAATGGCCTTTTTCCCAATCACTCCCGGTATCTCAGCGCTCTTTCCTAGTATGGTGACTCGCTGACCAACCAAAACTTGGGGGTCCCAGCCACCGATCTCAGCTACATACAAATACCCCTCTTCATCAACATGGGTGATCTGGAGTCCAATTTCGTCTATGTGCCCTGCAAGCATAACGTGCGGGCTACCAGACACATTCAGCATGGCAAAAGAATTCCCCGTCGCATCTACATCTACTTGTCCTGCGAATGTTGACGCTTCAGTGCGCCATACACGTCCGGCACGAACCTCGAACCCTGACGGTCCTGCGGCATCAAGAAGTTGCTTCAGGAATGAAATGTCTTGGCTCATGGTCACTTAGCTCGGAACGTTGGATTCGGAAACCAAAACTATCCATGCCTCTCGTAAGAGGCCAAGACCCGGCTGTTTTCATCTCCGGCTTGCTCGGATACCCAATAGCACATCAGCTTGCCAGCAACTGATCACCGCAGTGGTAACTCGGGGAGGGAAACGTGGATTCGAAGCATAGCGGCGGCGCGACCAACCTTGATCGACGGGAATTCATGAAGCTCGGAGGGCTAGGGACGGTTGCTACGGCTGTTGTCGGGTCAACAGGCTGCGAGCCCGGAAACTCCCGAGAAACCGGGAATAGCGAACATTTCTGGTGGGTCAATGAAATATTTGAACTTGAAGAGGCTACATTCAGCGACCTGGCAGACGATATGGCTTCGGGCCGACGAACTTCTGTCAAGATCACTCAGCTTTACCTCGATCGCATAGCTGCCCTAGACCGTGTAGGAGCCAAGCTTCGGTCGATCATCGAAACAAACCCGGATGCACTCACAATTGCCAAGGGGCTGGATGAGGAACGAGCGAATGGAAATATCCGAAGTCCACTGCACGGCATTCCGATCGTTCTCAAGGACAACATCGATACTGCGGACCTACTGACCACGACTGCGGGATCTTATGCATTGGAAGGTCATGTCGCGGCGAAGGACAGTCATGTCGCAGCGAAACTTAGGGAAGCGGGAGCAATCATTCTCGCGAAAGCCAATTTGTCCGAGTGGGCAAATATCAGGTCATCTCGATCAAGTTCCGGTTGGAGTGGTCGCGGCGGACAGTGTGGAAATGCGTTCGCGGTAGATCGTAACCCGTGCGGGTCTTCTTCTGGATCAGGTGCCTCTGTTTCAGCGAATTTCTGTGCAGGAGCAATTGGAACAGAAACCAACGGTTCCGTCGTATGTCCGTCTTCTGTAAACGGTATCGTTGGCCTAAAGCCCACAGTTGGGTTGGTTAGTCGTTCTGGTATTATTCCCATCGCCCACACTCAGGACACAGCAGGTCCGATGACCCGCACTGTTGCTGACGCCGCCACGATGCTTACAGCTCTGGTTGGGCCCGACCCCAGTGATCCCATGACGATTCCCTCTGCCGACTTCGTCGGTACGGACTACACATCCTTTCTCGATCGGGACGGACTTCGCGGTGCACGGATAGGAGTTGAGCGCAGCTACTTCGGCGCACAGCCTGATGTAGACCAACTCATGGAGAAAGCGATTCGCTCGATGTCAACAGCGGGCGCCATAATCGTAGATCCAGCAAATATCCCAACAAGAGAAAGGATGGGGGAGCCTTCTTTTCAGGTACTGTTGTATGAATTGAAAGCTGATCTCGCTGCGTATTTAGAAATGTCCGGCAAGCCAAATGGCATGGCCACACTTGCTGACATCATTGTCTTCAATGAATCCAACACTGACCGGGAGATGCCCTACTTTGGCCAGGAAATCTTTCTCGAAGCAGAAGAAAAGGGTTCGCTGAATTCAGGTGAATATCTTGAATCAAAAGAACTTGCCCGGCGCCTTTCACAGGACGAGGGAATCGACGCAGTGATGGAGGAGCATCAACTTGATGCGATCGTTGCACCAACCACGCGTCCTGCTTGGAAAATCGACCTTGTGAACCGTGACGTGTCCAGCAACGGGAGTTCTGGTCCGGCTGCGATTGCAGGGTACCCAAGCATTACGGTGCCTAACGGATATGTCCACGGTTTGCCGACCGGGATCCTCTTCTTTGGAAGGGCCTGGAGTGAAGGAGCTTTAATTAGGATCGCCTACGCATATGAGCAAGCAACCCAGCACCGGCAACCTGCAAGGCTCCTTCCAACCCTGGATTTAGCGAACCTGTAAATACTTACTGGTCTTCAGGCTCAAATATGATTTCGTTCTTCGAGGCCCGACTCGGCTGTGCACCCTCCTGTGCCCCTGGGTTCCCGGCTTTGGGTGTCCAAGAATTACTGCTCGTTGAACCGGAAAAACCTGCTCCGAATCCGTGACCCGGCCCCATGCTTACCACATGAATGCTGCCATCCTTAATTTTCTGTTCAAGTCGAGAACGCAGCCGACGTTGAATCCAGCGCCTGGAGGGGGGTAAAAGCAGAGAAAACCCTAAAACGTCAGTGAGCACACCAGGTGTGATTAGGAAAGCCCCCCCAATGAGCACAGATACCCCATCAAGTATGGCTTGACCGGGAATCTGTGCCTGAGCAATCGATTGCCGAAACTGAAAAAAGACCCTCAACCCTTCAAGGCGGGTGAGGATCGCACCCCCCGCACCAGTTAAGAGAATTAAGAGAAGCGTTGGGAAGAGACCTAAGACCCGACCGAGTTCGATAAGAATCATCAACTCTATGACCGGTACGATTACAAAAAGAAAGGCGAGGCGCCCAAGTAGACCCATGTACCCTTGTACCCTTGTACCTAGACCCTGGGTTCCCAGCCACCAACTGCCGCCCCACTATGAACCCAACCAGTCCGGGTTGCATAACACCCTTATGTAATCCAACAATTCACCCGAACATACAATCATGAAAACAACTCCTGGGATCGGTCAATGATAGACGGGGTATCCGATCCCAGTGACACCTCAAGATTACCGCAAGGCAAGCATGGAGCAGAATTATTTTCGTAAAGGCTTTGGTCTCAAGAAGGAAATGCAGCCCCTTATCGATGCTGAATACCAATCCGCTCTAGTGGAGCGTATTCGAGCACGTGGTTATGCAGATACCTTCGGCGATATCACTGTGCGTCTGGCTCAAGAATTCGGCTTCTGTTATGGCGTTGACCGTGCTATCGATTACGCATACGAAACCGTACATAAGTTCCCAAATAAGAAGATCTACCTCGTCGGAGAAATCATTCACAATCCGCACGTCAACCAGCGGATGACGGAAATGGGGATCTCCTTCATCTACCCGCAGGACACAGGCGTATTTGACTTTTCGTCCGTGGGTAAAGAAGACGTTGTCATCCTGCCAGCTTTTGGTGTCACCCTAAACGATTTTGAGACACTTCGGGGGATCGGGTGCATTCTGGTAGACACTACTTGCGGGTCAGTACTCCACGTCTGGAAGCGTGTTGAAAACTACGCTCGAGATGGCTTCACCGCAGTTATTCACGGTAAGTACACTCATGAGGAATCCCGCGCGACTGCGTCTCAAGTCAATAAGTTCCCCGGAGGTAAGTACATCATCGTTCGGGACATGGCTGAAGCCGCCTTACTATGCGACTACTTAGCGAAGCGGCCCAAGCACCTTAGAACTGAGGATTTCAAAACTCAGTTCAAGACGAAGGTCTCCGCAGGCTTTGACCCGGAAGTCGACTTAGAGTTCATCGGCGTAGCCAATCAAACGACGATGCTGGCCAGTGAATCGATAGCGATTGGTGCCAAGATTCGTGAGGCGATCGTCGAGCGTCTTGGTGAAGAACACACCAGTGCTCACTTCAGGTCTTTTGGAACAATCTGCTCAGCCACACAGGAACGACAGGATGCCGTAAAGGAAATGATGGAGCAACCACCTGACTTGATGCTTGTGATCGGTGGTTACAATTCCTCAAACACCAACCACCTCGCTCACCTCTGCCGCCAGTACACAGATACATTCCATATTCAGGATGCATCGTGTATCGATGTTGAGGCAGGCACGATCAAACACAAGGTCGAACTGGACCCAGGGGCTGAGGAGATACTGGATGAGGAGTGGCTTCCTCGGAATGCCTTTGATTTAGGCATTACCGCCGGTGCATCGACCCCAAACAATAAGATTGGCGAAGCTCTATTGCGGATTTTAGAAATCCGTGGGATTACGGTCGAACTGACAGCAGGCTTGCAATCCACTTGAGAAAAACGGTTTCGCCATTCCTGTGCACAAACTGATCAACATTCTAGCCCGATAAGCTGTAGGCCCTGAGTTCAGTAATACTTAAGTCTTAGATGTGGATCGGCCGGCCCAAGGATGCGAGTGCACTTTCAGCTACTCCTTCTGACAAAGTTGGATGAGGATGCATCGCCTTTTCTAACTCCTCAACTGTAGCCTCTAAGTGGCGTCCTACAACAAACTCAGCGATCAGCTCGGTAGCATGAGGACCTACGATGTGTGCACCAAGAATCTCTGAGAACTTTTTGTCCCGAATGACCTTTATGAACCCTTCTGAGTGTCCAGATGCAACCGCTCGACCAATCGCGGCCCAGGGAAACTTGCCGACCTCTATGTCATAGCCCATTTCCTTCGCCTGTAACTCTGTGAGGCCCACAGAGGCGACCTCAGGGTGACAGTACGTACAATTCGGCACGTTATCATAGTCCACCACTCCATCGCTGTGTCCAGTTATGTGCTCCACACAAGTGATCCCCTCATGACTAGCCTTGTGCGCCAAAAGTTGATGGCCTGCCACGTCACCGATTGCGTAAAGACCCGGAACATTCGTGGACAAGTGCCGGTCAACTAACACGAAACCACGTTCGTCGACCTTAGCGTCTACTGAATCAAGACCAAGATCCTCAGAATTAGGAACACGCCCTACGGCGGACAGGACATAGTCAACGTCCAAAGTTTGCTCGTTTCCCTTACGGTCTTCAAAGGTTACAGAAACACCATCCTTACTGATCTTGGCCTGCTTGAACTGTGCTCCGGTATGGATCTCCATCCCGCGCTTCTTATACAGGCGCTCCATGAACTTTGAGACCTCTGTATCTTCGAGCGGCAGAATTCTTTCTAGCGCCTCAACCACGGTGACCTTGCTTCCATAGGCGTTATACACATCGGCAAACTCCATGCCGATTGCTCCTGCTCCTACAATGAATAGCGATTCCGGTGCCTTCTCCTGCATTAGTGCTCCGGTTGAAGACCAGATGCGGTCCTCATCAATCTTCAAGACAGGTAAATCCCGGGGCCTAGATCCAGTAGCCAAGATGATATTCTTGGCTTCGTAGATAGTCTTTGATCCGTCCTTTGTCTCCAGTTCTATTTTTCCACGACCCTTAAGCCGACCGACACCTTTTAAGTGCGTGACCTTATTTTTCCTAAAGAGGTGAGCAATACCCTTTGCCATCTGAGCGGCTACTTGACGACTACGGGCCTGAGCAGGGCCTAGGTCGAAAGAAACGTCTTTAGCAATAATGCCATGCTCGTGGGCACCAGCCATCTCGCTGACGAGTAAGGCACTCGAAAGCAGGGCTTTTGTCGGTATGCAACCGATGTTGAGGCAAACACCCCCAAGTTCGTCCTTCTCTATGCACGCTGCCGTCAAACCCAATTGTGCCGCCCGGATCGCGGCTACATAACCACCTGGCCCGCTACCTACGACAATGAGATCGAAGCGCTCACTTTTCTTATCGGCCAAGATGCCTCTCTGTAAGAAACAGGGGCAGAAAATGCCCCCTGGACGAACTCCGATTCTTAGGGGCTACGAAGGTAGATAGAGTGGGAAGGGGGGTAAAGTGAACACCACCGGGAAGCAGATGGGGTGCTCGGTACGCTTGAATCAACAGAAAGCAGGGCCGGTGTCATGACACCGGCCCCTTTAGCTTTCAACTTACATCAGGAGCCCGTTAGAACGTGATGCTGCGGCCTTGTTCATACCGCTTAAACCATTCCCTTAGAAATAACTGTGTGCGAAGAAAATTAGATGGTGTACTCGACGTACCATGCCATTCATTATTGAAACGAATCATGGCAGTCTCCACGCCCATTACCTTCAACGCGGCATAATACTCTTCAGTCTGCGGCATCGGGGTGCGGAGATCATTCACGCCGGTCATTAGCATTGTCGGAGTCGTAACATTACCAACGTACATAAGCGGTGAACGGCGCAGATGTTCACTCGGATCGTCCCAAGGGAATTTTTCAAAATTCCGGTACCAACCTATGCCGTCAGTTGTGCCAACAAATGAGAGCCAATTCGTGACCGGACAATTAGCTGAAGCTGCCGCGAAACGGTCGGTATGTCCTACTACCCAGGAAGTCAGAACTCCTCCGCCTGAACAACCATAGACGAACATATTCTGCTCATCGACATACCCCCTCGAAATCACCAGATCAACGCCATTCATTAAGTCGTTGAAGTCTTTGCCCGGATATGCATTCTTGATCGCATTACCGAACGGACTGCCGTACCCAGAACTACCGCGCGGGTTGGTATAAAGGATCACGTAACCGTTCGCAGCGTGTTCCTGCCATGCAAAGTTAAACCCTACGTTATACATCCCGTGAGGCCCACCATGAATGCTCAACATTAAGGGATACTTTTCACTGGGATCGAAGTCCGGAGGCTTGATTATCCACCCCTGTATCTGGAACCCGTCAAGTGACTCGTACCAGATTTCTTCAACATCAGCGAGTGTGACACCTACCATAATGTCATCATTCACATTCGTTAGTTGTCGGAAGGTTATGGGCCCATCGAGATCAAATGAAACAATGTCGGCTGGCACTTGAGGGCTCGAGAGCGTAGCTACAGCAAAGCCTTGATCAGTGAAGGAGCTAAGTCCGAGCATATGAGCACCGCTAGTGACCTCGCTTACGGCCCCCTGGGCGGATATAAAGTGCACGTTGCGGGCACCCTGATAGCTAATAGTGACATACACCCCACTCCCGTCATGTGCCCACTCCATGTTGTTGATATTACGATCGAAGTCACCAGAAATAAGCCGAGATCCGGAGCCGTCCAGATTCATCAAATAGACACCAGAATTCCGGTAAGTATCCGTGTTGAAATCGCTGCCGCGATATGCGACCAGGTCACCGCGGGGTGATGGGAGGGGGCCCGTGTCTTGTCCACGACGGGTCGTCAGCTGACGGATCTCTTCTGTAGCAACATTGACTGCGTAAATTTCTGATTCGCGCCACGAGAGTTCTGAATCTTCCGTGCGAAGTGAGGAAAAAAGCAGCTCACTTCCATCCGCCGTCCAACGCCCGGTTGAATGATTCCAATCGCCGTTAGTGAGCTGGCGGGGAGTGCCACCTTCAGCGGGTAAGACAAAAATGTGTTGCCAACCCTCATCGACAAAGCCTTGTCGGTCCTGACGGTAATCCGCTCTTGTCACCACCTTCGGACCTTCAGTCCAAGTAGCACCATCGGGTCGACCCGGAGGGTTTACACTCCACGCGGGTTCACCATCAACATTCATTGAGAAGGAGATCGATTCTCCATCAGGCGACCAAGCAATCCCACTCGGACCCTTCTCTAGGCGGGTAATCTGGGTCGTTGCACCCTCATCATCCATCCACCGGACAAAGATCTGTGATCCTTCGGGCTCACCACTAGCGGTATAGGCAATCCGTGTTCCATCGGGTGACCAAAGCGGTCCCGAACCATCAACAAGGAAATGGTTTTTATTACCGTCAGCATTCATAATCCATATCGACGACTCTCGGCGGTCATTCATCTTATCGACCCATCCACGAGTGTAGACGATACGTGCACCATCAGGTGAGATCTGCGGATTCGAGACACTTTCGAGATCGAGATACATCTCAAGTGTAAGCTTCTTGGTTTCCGCGTCTGTCTGGCTGCTAGCTAAAGACGGCAGAGTTGCTGCTATTAACACCAGGAACCAAGGCGCCTGAGAACGGAAAGTGGGAACAGACATCTGTGCCCCTCTTGCTGTGGGTTGAATTATCCGATGAGGTCGATATTCAACCTACGGTACAAAGGTCTTGAATCGCGAGAGGGAGAGGCCCATCCCTAACGTTCCCAGACTATTCGTCCACCCACTATTGTGATGTCGATCAACATCGTTTCGAGGCATGGATCTGCACAGGTGAGATAGTTCTCTGCTGTGATAGCTAGGTCTGCAAGCTTACCTACAGCAAGCGTGCCTCTGTAATCTTCCGAGAATGTGAGATAGGCATATCCCTTAGTAGCTGACCGCAGAGCCTCGTCACGCGAAATCCTTTGGTCCGCCCCTACTACCCCACCACTGATCGTTTCTCTCGTGGTAAAATGGTGTAGAACCCACCAGGGGTCGTAGGGGACAACAGGAGAGTCTGTTCCTAGGGAAATCGGTATTCCATTGTCGAGATATGCCCGCACAGGAGTCGTCCATGCGGCCCGCTCTTCCCCCCAGTATTCGATCAAGCTAGGCGCAGCGAGATATAGATGATTCTGTGCCGATACAGCTAGCCCCAGGTCTTTCATTCGGGAGAACTGGTCGCTACGGGGTATGAATCCGTGCTCTATTACCCACCGGGACGAAGCTATCGAAGACTCTGAGTTTGCAGCCTCGTAGGCATCGAGTACTAAATCAATGGCTGCATCGCCCACTGCATGTGTTGCAACACGCCAACCGGCTGAATGTAGTACTTGCACTGTCTCCAAAAAGTCTTGACGTGGCAGCGTTTGGAGTCCGTAAAACATGCCACTCTCTCCCCAGGGTTCTTCATATGGCTCCCTCATTAACCCACCCTCAAACCCACCATCTACCCCAAGTTTCACCCCACCTACTCGTAACCAAAAATCATTGCCTTCTGGTTGGGCCCACTCCTTCATGACCGCGTTCAACACCTCCGGTGACCCTGACCTTGGACCACGGTATAGGAAGTCGACTCGAATATTGAGTCGACCTTCCTCTCGGAGAGTTAAAAGCATGTCATACATCTCCGGAGAGGCTCCTGGATAACGGATCGAAGTAATCCCGCGACTGCTGAGAATCTTGTGGCTCTTTATGAGATCATCTTGGATTTCAGCAAAACTTTGATCCGGCACTAGCGGGAGTTGCACCAAACCTTTCGCGCGATCCACGAGCTCACCGTTGAGCCGGCCATCCATATATCTACCAATCCGGCCACCCGCTACGGCCTGGGTCGATTCATTGATATCCCAATATGCAAGCGCGGCACTATTGAGCACGTACTCATGCCCACCCCGGACTACCACGATTGGGTGCTCCCGAGTCGCTCGATCAAGGTCATCACGGTATGGCAATCGTTGTTCGTCAAGTTGTCCTTCATGCCAATCACTATTTGTGATGATCACATCACCCGGAGGTGTTTCCTCAGCGCGAGCAGAGATCGCACTCAAGACTTCTTGTAAAGAACGAGCTCCAGCAAGATCAACTCCGTCTCCCCCTCCGATCCCATGGAAGTGGTTATCAGTGAGACCAGGAATGACCGTGCGACCGGCAAGCTCTATGACATGCGTTTGTGGACCCTGATGTTTTCGTATGTCAGCATTTAATCCAACCGCAACAATCCGCTCATCGCGAACTGCCAGGGCCTCAACTACACCCTGGTTGGAGAGGGTAATGATCTGGCCATCGACCAGAATAAGGTCGGCGGGATCGGAGGTTGTTGAGTTGCACGCGCTGACGGCACCAGAAAGCCATAGCAAGGCTACTAGGGATTTGATTTGTTTGGACACCCAGGGCCTCCTGCGTAAGAACAACGTGATGGGCTGCTGGACTTTCTCACCCATGACCGACCCACCAGGCTAGAGCAGAATGGCTGTCGGCTCCTCAAGCATGGACTTCAGCGTAGCGAGGAAGCGTGCGCCCTGAGCACCATCAATCACGCGGTGGTCACAGCTCATCGTGATCCGCATACGTGGGCACACCTTAACTTCACCATTAACAACCACTGGAGTCTCTTCAATACCACCCACTGCAAGAATGCCCGCCTCAGGCGGATTGATGATCGCGGTGAACTCTTGTATGCCAAACATCCCTAGATTAGAGACTGAAAACGTCGAGCCAGTGTATTCATCAGGCATAAGCTTCTTTGTCCGTGCTCTACCAGCTAATTCACGCACTTCAGCAGCTATTTGCATAATTCCCTTAGCGTGCGCATTCCTGATAACTGGTGTAATCAGGCCTTCGTCAATTGCAACAGCAACACCTAGGTGAACCGCATTGAAGCGACGTACAAAGCTGTCATGCCACTGTGCATTACAATTGGGATGTTGCCGGAGCGCAGCTGCTACTGCCTTCAAGACAATGTCATTAACCGAAATGCGATAGCCATCCTCTTCGAGCATGTTGTTCATGCTCTCCCGGGCCCCTATCACACGATTCATGTCTATTTCTATAGTAAGATAGAAAGTCGGCACAGGACCGATGGAGGTAACAAGCCTCTTCGCAATTGATTTCCGCATCTGCGAGGTTGGTAGGTCCTCGTATTCGTTCTCCTCAGATGTCCATGTCGTCGTCGCTGCCGCCTTGGAAATAGCGGTCTTCGCCCCCTCTAGGTCTCGTTTAACAACCCGTCCTCCTGGACCGGACCCCTTAATCGTCAGGAGATCCACCCCCATCTCAGTCGCTAATCTACGAGCAAGTGGAGACGCTCTAACGCTATCAGTGCCCTGAGTGTCAGCGGTGGTTTCTGGAGTGGCTGCTGCCTCAAGCTCCTCAGGGGCCACAGGTTCTGTTCCGGCAGACGACTCTTCTGGTAAGGCTTGCTGGGTTCCATTCCCATCCGAGCTTACTTCAATGCCCGATATATCTTCGTCAGCAGCTGCGATTACAGCGATCACAGCCCCAACCACCGATACACCCCCTGCATCTAGGAAGATCTTCCTGAGAATCCCATCCCCTCGTGCGACCAACTCCATCGTAGCTTTATCTGTCTCGATCTCAGCCAGGATGTCACCGCTGGAAATCTCATCACCCTCGGATTTGAGCCATTGAACAAGCTGGCCCTCTTCCATAGTAGGGGAGAGTGCCTCCATGTGAACCTTGGTCACCATATCCTTTTCACCTCCGGAGCGTACAAGGAGGGGCACAATCCCCCTCCCGAGTACACCTAGGCCCTCTTGTCAGGCTAGATAGTAGTGAAATAGGGATTATCCGCGTCACCGGTAAAGCACCTTCTTACATGACCCAACCACTCGCTCGACACTTGGCTTAGCCAAGGCCTCAAGGTTCTTGGCATAAGGCATAGGTACATCGGCTTGGGTTACTCTAAGCACCGGAGCATCCAAGTGATCAAAAGCTTCTTCCTGAATGATAGAGACGACCTGAGCTCCTGCGCCCGCATAAGGCCAGCTGTCTTCTAAGTATACAACGCGGTTCGTCTTCTGGACCGTCTCGAGAATCGCATCTACGTCGAGAGGTCGGATTGAACGGAGGTCGAGCACCTCCGCCTCAATCCCCTCACTCTCAAGTTTATCTGCAGCCTGGAGGGCTACGTGTACCATTTTACCGTGGGTGATGATTGAGACATCAGAGCCCACGCGTTTGAGGTCAGCCACACCGAGGGGTATGACAAAGTCATCTTCTTCTGGGACTTCCCCTTTAAAATTATAGAGTAGTTCGCCCTCCATGAACGCTACGGGATCATCATCACGTATCGAGGCCTTAAGAAGGCCCTTCGCGTCAGCAGGTGTTGCCGGGGTCACAACCTTACATCCCGGAGCATGCAGAAAATAAGTTTCACACGCCTGAGAGTGCTGAGCTCCAAGCTGGAGCGCCGGACCGTTCGGGCCTCGAAACGTAATTGGAACCTTAAACTGCCCTCCCGACATATAGCACAGCTTTGACGCGTTGTTAATGATTTGGTCGAGTGCTAAGTAAGCAAAGTTAAACGTCATGAATTCGATGACCGGTCGAAGTCCGGCCATCGCCGCACCAACACCGAGACCGGCAAAGCCTAGCTCGCTGATTGGAGCATCCACGACGCGCTGGTCACCAAAAACATCTAAAAGGCCCTTGGAGACCTTATAGGCCCCGTCATACTCAGCGACTTCCTCGCCCATCAGGAAGACGTCAGGATCTCGATCCATTTCCTCACGGAGCGCTTCATTTAGCGCGTCGCGATAGGTCATAGTAGCCATCTAAGAAGACTCTCCGGCCAGCAGGGCGTCAGTGGCTGGTAGGGCAATCATGTTCTTTGTCCATCGAAAAAGAGACGACCGTGAGCGTTGGTCTCAGCCCAAACGTTCTCATAAAGTGCGTCGGGCTCAGGCATGGGCGACGCATCAGCAAAATCAGCGGCTTCTGCTGCGATTGTCTTTGCCGTAGCATCCATCTCCTGAAGGGTGTCCCGATCAAGGACATCCTCAGCGAAAAGCTGGTCCCGTAGAATTGCTATTGGATCGCTCTCTTCCTTGTGGCGCTCCACTTCCTCAGTCGACCTATAGGTGCCTGAAACGGGATCTGACATGGAATGTCCACGGAACCGGTATGTGCGTAGCTCCACCAGACGCGGACCGCCACCTCCACGGACCTCTTCGGTCAGATTATGGAAATGCTCGAATGTGGAGAGCACGTCCTGACCATTCACAGAACTGGCGGGAATATCAAAGGGCACAGATCTTGTCGAAATTTCGGCCTTGGAGACCCGATCAAAGGCTGTACCCATACCATATTCATTATTTTCGACCACATAGATCACGGGAAGTTCCCATACAGCGGCCATGTTGAGACACTCGTGAAACCCCCCCTGATTTACAGTCGCATCCCCCATAAAGCATACGCAAACCAAGTTCTCCCCGCTGTATTTGATCTTCCAACCGATACCAGTGGCCAGAGGAATTTGTCCTCCAACAATACCATGGCCTCCGAAAAAGCGAGCATCTCTGCCGAAAACGTGCATAGAGCCACCCTTCCCACCAGAAACTCCTCCGACACGACCATAAAGCTCGGCCATAACTGCCTTAGGGCTAATCCCTTTCGCAATGGCTTGTGTATGGGATCGGTAAGCGCTGATAGCATAATCTTCTGGCTGAAGCACTTTGATCACGCCGGCCGCACCAGCTTCCTGTCCGATATGGAGATGGCAGAAGCCTCCGATTTTACCAATCGCATAACTTTCTTCAGCTTTTTCCTCAAAGCGCCTGTATAGAAGCATTTCCTGCATAAGCTCTAGTGCGATCTTCGCGGTCACTCCATGGCGAGCCAGCACATCCTTCGTCTTAGCCTCACTGCTTGTGTTGGTCTTGGCCATCTTGCGCCCCTTGGATCGGGCGGCCAGGCCGGCCGACCTCGAGTTGAACGAATTCAAAGCTAACTTCAGCTGGTGCGAGAACATCGCCCTCAAGGATCTCTTGAATTACTCCTGGGGTACCGGCTTCCACTTCTCGTGCCTGCTCCTTTGCATGGTAGCTTGACCGCACTAACGGGCCAGACTCGACATGTTTAAAGCCATATTCCGCTTCTCCAATACGTTTGAGCTCTGCAAACTCGTCCGGGCTTACCCAGCGCGCGACTGGTATATGCATAGAAGACGGTCTCAAATATTGGCCTAGCGTAAGGATGTCCACCGCCGCTGCCCTCAGGTCAGTCATCGCCTGGGTAACCTCGGTAAATTCTTCGCCCATCCCCAAGATTAGCCCGGTCTTAGTCAGTATCCGTGGATCAATCCGCTTGGCAGCTCCGAGATAAGAGATCGAGCGCCAATAGCGACCACCTGGTCGTACATCCGGGTGCAGCCGCTCCACTGTTTCGAGATTGTGCCCTATGATCGCAGGACCAGCCTCTACAACCACGCGAAGTGCTTCCTCATCACCCTTGAAGTCCGGAATGAGGACCTCCACTGAGCAGGAAGAAACCAGCTCGTGAATCCGACGAATAGTCTCAGCATAGATCCCGGCACCGCCATCTGGGAGCTCATCACGATTCACACTCGTGATCACCACATGCTCTAGTCCCAAACGGGCCACGGTCTCGGCAACTCGTCGAGGCTCATCAAGATCTAGATTAGTGGGCATCCCGTGGGCTACGCCGCAGTACTTACAGGCTCGGGTACAGACATCCCCTAAAATCATGAATGTCGCCGTACCTGCCTCCCAACACTCACCGATATTTGGGCATCCCGCTTCTTCGCAGACGGTATGGAGACCTTCAGCTCGCATTAAGCGCTTCAGTCTTAGATAGTTCAAGCCGCCGGGCGAGCGAACTTTTAGCCAATCAGGTTTACGCGACCGCATTTTGACTGTTTCCAGTCCTATATGACCCCGAATATTGGGCGTTCCCTTGGGCTTTACGACCCCCGAGTCCTTCCCTGAGGGGGCGTAACCACGGCTCGCATCTTTCGTGGTAGTGACCACGGTCGTCCTCCAGCCAAGATCCCGAGTCGTGGTGGCCGACCCAGTCGCAGGCGCAGTGTCACCGAGCTATCAGGCGCACAATGTTTATGATGAGGCAACCTGATCGCAGAGCCTAAAAAGGTAGCCAGTGGAAGGTTTTTTTTACAGTGCGAGCATGGCTGGCACCCCGAATTGACCCAAGCCTCTGTGGCTTAGGTTAAGAACCGCCGCGAATTGCTATACGATTCTTATACCCAGCTACTATATGGTCCCGTGCAGCCACCGGATCATTCGTCACGAAAATCATGTCTAGATCTTCTTGGGTGATTTTACCATCAGCGACCATGGTCTCACGAAGCCAATCGAGCAGACCTCCCCAATACTCCGACCCGAAAAGTACAAGAGGAAAGTGTCGAACCTTATGGGTCTGAATGAGCGTGAGTGATTCGAAGAGCTCGTCCATAGTCCCGAAACCTCCTGGGAAAATCACAAAAGCTTCAGCGTATTTTACGAACATTGTCTTTCTGACGAAGAAGTACCGGAAGTCGATTGATACATCAATGAAATCATTGGCCTCCTGTTCAAAAGGAAGCTCAATATTGCATCCGACTGATGTGGCACCCCCCGCTTTTGCCCCTCGGTTTGCTGCCTCCATCATACCTGGACCACCACCAGTGATAATGGCAAAGCCTGCTTCCCCAAGTAGACGAGCAGTTTCTACGCATTCTTCGTACATGTCTGTATCGGAGTTCGCACGAGCAGAACCAAAGATTGAAACTGCCGGACCAATCTCTGACATCTCCTCAAAACCCTCGACAAACTCCCCCATGATTCGGAAAATACGCCACGCATCCATACCCATGGCTTGGAGATCTTCGACGCGTTCAAGCAGGCGTTCATCTTGTGTTGAACCCTCGCGGTACCTGTCAGGTTCGGATTCCCTCTTCATCTCCGTCATAAGCATCCTCTATATACATCTTTGGGTATCATGATCATTCTCAGGTGTGCTCAGTGAGCCACCGACCTGTCCTTAGGAGAGCATCCTTATGATGGTAGGGTGGATCCCAGCCCAGCTCTTCGCGAAGTCGCCTTGATATATACGGATTCTCACCAAGAGCGAACTCAGCCACTCTAGAGATTGAAAGATGCTTCACCCCTGGGATGAATGCTCCAAGTCTATCAAGTACACGGGCTCCCCTGCGGATCAGACCCGCTGGCATAGGCAGAAAGATTCGTCGTTTACCGAGGCCAACAGCGAGATCCTCTAGCATCGCTCTTTGGCTAAGCGGAAAGTCGAATCCGACATCATAGGTGGTGCCCCCACGGGCTGCTTCTAGTACCAAGCGCAAGGCGTGAGCCACATTTCCTGCATAGACCACCGGGATGGTATTTCTTCCCGATCCTAATAGGGGCATGATCGGCAATCTCAGGAACTTCGCCACTGTTAATGCTGTGAGACGATCTCGCTCACCGTAGACTCCACATGGACGAACCAGTGACACAGGCAGTCCGTGCCCTTCTTCAACCTCCCTCGCTATCACCTCTGCTTGACGCTTTGAACGAGCATACAGATCCCCATCGTGGATCCGTCCATCAAGTGGCGTGTCCTCAGTCACAGTCCCATCGACAATCCCATAGACCACAACTGACGAAACATGAACTGCAAAGTTAATGCCGGCTTTTACGGCAGCCATAAGGACATTTCGCGTCCCATCAACGTTTACAGCACGGACCTTCGGCCAAGAGCTACCGCTGTATACAATTGCAGCAGAGTGTACGAGATGCGTGCACCCGGCCATTAGTGTGGCGAGAGATTCTATGTCGTCTCTCACATCACCCTCTACGAGAGTGCACCCCTGGGCCTTAAGAAATGCTACGTTAGATCCAGGTCGATTAAGAGCAACTACATCTTGCCCACACGAGCGAAGTTCATCAGCTAAGTGTGACCCGAGAAGGCCGGTGCCTCCCGTCAGAAATACTCTCATCCCTAGAGCCCTCTGTATCTTTCTGGTCTCCGACTTAGCGACCACCCAGGAACGCTTCAGCTTCAGTTCTAAGGTTATCCGTAATCGGAGTATGGTCCATGTATTCGGCAATATCCTGCTCTATCTGTGACTCATAGACGTCGAGCACACGTTCATAGTACGCTGCAGCTATATCGCCACGACCTAGCTCTGCCGCAGCTTTTGCTGCTGCGCTCAATCCGAGCAAGTGGTCTGAATTATCTTCTAGAATCTCCTCTGCAGTCTCGAGAGCAGCTTCGAGTTGCATCGCCGTACGCTGGAGCATTGAAAGATGAAAAAGGCCGTCGTTATCCAGGGGACGTGCTCGCTCATAAGCACCAATAGCCATAGGCATGAACTGCTGAGCTTCGGTCGAATCCCCAGCTGTGACTGCCGCCATCACTCTGTTAAAAAGGCGGTTTGCAGCCTCCACAGGTGTCATGGTTGATAAGTCCGGAGGCATACCCGTCGTTGCCCCCCCACCAGGTTGGCTTGTGGTTGGAATGGATGGCCCTCCTGACTGCATCATTTGTGTGGCCAGTGCAACGATAAGCACGAACATCGCCGCCCCCGCAATCCACCAAGGGAGATTCTTGCCTCCAAGCGTGGCAGTAGCTGCAGCCCGGTGTTCGCTTACACTGATGCGGTTTCCACATCGGTTACAATACTTCGCTGTCGCAGTGATCTGTGCTCCGCACTCCTGACAAAAGTGCCCTCCAACTTTAGCTCCGCACTCCTGACAAAAGCTTCCCGATGCAGCCTTACCACACTTTGGGCAGACCAGGGCAGTCATTTCCTCATCGCATTAAACAGCAAGGGCCAGGTCGCAACAGTTTGTGCACGATAATTCGGCTGGAAACCAAACAGGACCAACGAACCTTCACCAATGTCGGCTTCTAGGATAGCCGCTTCTCCTTCTATGTGTTCTCCACCAAGTACCCAGCCCGAGAGCAGAGGGTCACCCTGCCCATAGCGGCCAACAATTCGAATTCTCGGATCATCGACTTCGTATGCCATACTACTCCGCCAGTACCACGCAGAGATCTCGTCTCTCATACCTTCGTTGATTTCCGATGCCGTATCGAGTTCAAGCCTTAGGATTGACCCAGGAATATAGAACTCGGTATTCGGAAGGCCTGAAGTCAGATTGGAGATGTCTAGGTCAAATAGTTCGGCCACAAAGTCTGTTGCTGCCTCAATGGCTATAACACGCCCCCCGTTTCGCACGAAGCTGCTAACCGCCTGAACACCTTGGTCACCTAAGCCACCCGTATATTGGCGAGGCAGTTCTCCTGAACGGAATCCGTTTCTAATAGAGTTCGCGTCCTGCGCCTGGAAGAGTAAGACATCGTAGTCATCCAGAGCGCCACTATGAATATCTGCATCATGAAGCGTATCATACGCCATGTCATATTGGTCCAGAACCCAGCGCTGCCACCCTGCCGGCATCGGCTCCTGCCATGATTTGTAGATCGCCACTCGCGGTGCATCTACTTCATTAAGATGTGCCGGTAATTGAAAATCAAAATCTGGTGCTGTGATGGGTTCGGACAATTCAACCCTAAGGTTCCCCTCGACCTCTACAGCCTCAAAATCGAGTAGATATCCGAATGTGTGTGCAGTTACGTCATACGGACGTTGAGGCGGCCCTCCTGGGTATTCGCGCAAGTCTGGGTAGTGCTGTACCTCCAGCATTGAATTCGCAAAGCCTGCATATGGCTGATTCATTGGGATGACATAACTCCCAGCCGGGAAGTCCACTCCATCCACCGAGAAAGCCTCCTGCGCCTCAGCTACTTCCACTTCTGACATGACGAGTGACCGAAGGGCGTACTTCACGCCAGTTTGGTTTTCCTGGTTACCTGGAATAACCCAGGCGTCCGGCCAGGCATCCCACTTGTCCACCGCACGCTTGTTGACGCCATAGAAGTTCTCTAGCCAGAACCGGCGATTCTTCGCGGCATTCGTGAGCAGTGCCAGGGCGCCGGAGTACTGGTAGTCCACAATGTCAGGCAATCCCCAGGGGCCACCTTCCCAAGGATTCGGGAAATTCCAAGACCGCTGGCTCGCATCGAAATTCCGTCCGGGGCCTAAGACCTCGGGCGAGATGTTAGTCGGTGACGCTATCCGTGCCGAAGCTGTCTCTGAAAGAATTCGAGCAGCACCGTGATAGTGCATATAGGCCCGAGCAGGAGTGAACGCATCGTATTGGGCGTTCACCACGACCCCTTTTTTTCCCTGAGCTGTTAATTCAGCAGCCATATAGGTACCAAGCTGACTGACCGCTGTCGTCAGAGCCGGATCAATGTTTGGTTCCCAAGGCTCGATATAGGGTGGAAAGAATATCCGAGCCCCATTACCTCCCATCTGGTGCACATCATGTACTATGTGCGGATGCCAATCATTCTGGGCACCTACGGTAAGAATAGTTTCGTCTTGCGTGAACGCATACCAGTCTCGGTTGTTATCATGCCCGGTATAAAAGTGGTACAGCCAAGGAAGAGGAGCCGCCTCGAACTGCGTCCTTACATGCTCGTTATACCAGTCGTTCACCCACTGGAGACCATCTGGGTTCAGTGAAGGAATCTGCAGGAAGATCACGTTCTCCAGAATCTCGAGGATCCTCTCTTCACTAGACGAAGCCATAGTGTAAGCCAGCCGGGCCGCCATCTGACTTGGGCCTACTTCTGTCGAGTGGATTCCATGGGTGATCATCGCAACAGCCTTACCATCATCGAAAAGCTGATTGAGTTCTGACTCGTTTGAGATCATCCTCGGGTCTGCCAACTTCATTTGGATGTCTTGTAGCTCTGCTAGTCGAGCGTGGTTTTCCGGACTCGTGATCGTGAGCATCACAAATGGGTGACCGGTTGTTGTCGTCCCAAGAGTGTCAACAATCACTCGCTGGCTTCTTTCAGCAAGTTCTTCATAGTACGAGGTCAACTCGTCCCAGTTGGCCAGCCTTCGGTCTGACCCCATCTCGAACCCGAAATACTGCTGAGGGGAAGGAATCCGCTGAGCTGCGAGCGAGGGGGCTAAGATCACGAAGACACTAAGAATCGCAGTTAAACGTCGAGTCATTGAAACTCCTTCTACACCTAAGGGGCCCGGCGATTCCGGAACCAAGCATGGTTTGTGGCGCGGCAGAAGATGGTACCGTAGCGTCCCTGGGCTTGCAACGGAATCCCTGCCCCTGCTTTAGGTCCCTACCCGAGCTCCCTTCAAATCCAAGGCAACTGTTCCGCTCGCATCTGAATTGCTAAAGTGCGACCCTC
>DLRL01000099.1:3298-33303 GCA_002501085.1 Gemmatimonadales bacterium UBA7889 | reverse complement strand
GTGCGCGAGACGCTATGCTTGAGAACCGTTAGCCAATGCCTCGTGCCTAGCAACGCTGCCATCCGACGTTTTTAGAATCCCGTAGGCTGTTCTAAGAACTCCCAGGTTAACCCGAACCGTTCTTCCAGGTGTGCCCCCACTGCCTTCACCCCTAACGTCTCCGTCGCATAATGTCCTCCCAAGAGAACAGATATTCCCATCTCTACCGCATCAAGATACTCTGCATGACTGACCTCCCCTGTAATCAGAGCATCTAGGCCCAAGCCAACTGACTCCTCTATGAAGGAGCCTCCTGCTCCTGTTACCACCCCGATCCTCTCTATCACCTCTGGCCCACCCTCAATCACCCGAACTGGGCCCTTGAGTACCAACTCGAGTTCGCTCGCGAGCGCCACACTCGCCACACCCCCTTCCTTCCTTCCCCACCAACCGACGTTAACGCCCTGGTGCTCTCCGAACGGCCCCTCAATCTTCAGTCCTAAAGCTCTCGCCATAAGAATGCAGTTACCCACTTCCGGGTGGCTATCTAATGGCAGGTGGCACGAATACAGTGCGACTTGCCCCTCGATTAGCTTACGAATCTTTTGGAAATGCCGACCCGTTACCGGTTGCAATCCTTTCCAAAAGAGCCCGTGGTGCACAATCAGCAGGTCCGCCCCTCGGTCTACCGCCTCACTGATCGTCGCCTCAGAAGCATCCACAGCGACAGCCACGTGTCCAACTTCTCCTGGGCCATCCACCTGCATGCCGTTCAGTGCCCGAGGATAGTCAGGATATCCTTCGACCAACAGCAAACCGTTAAGATATTGGAATATAGATTCTAATTTCATGTCCAACCCCGCCAGTCAACAACAGTGTCGTCACTACGTCTATGTAACTTATTACAGTACAGTCACTTACAGCTCACGAGTGGCCACGCTTAGATAAGCTGTGCTCACCGACATCCTGTCACACAAGGGAGAGCGCCTGCCTTGTTACCCCCTCGGATTCTCTCCACCAGCGATTCCGGCAGCCTTTGATGCATTTCCCATGTTTACGGTCCCATTTAGGACCCCTCCCTCCTCAAGCTGCAACCGGCGAGCATGTACATCTCCCTCAATCTGGCTGGTTGCTTTTACCTCAAGGCGGGATGCCGCAACGATTGTGCCGGTAACCTTCCCTGATACAACCGCGTCCTGCGTACTGATGTCCCCCTTAACCCAGGCATCTTCTCCGACAACCACTGCTTTCCCTGCTCGGACGCTACCTGTAACACTTCCTTCAATCCGTATGGACCCTTCAGTTTCGCAGTCCCCCACAACGTTCATACCCGGCCCTATAATAGAGATGATCGCCTCTGGGGAAGGCTTATTACTCCTTCGTTCACGTACCATTCGGCCTCTTTAATCTCTGGACTTACCAAACAACAAAGTAGCCGCAACCTTTAGCATGAGCACTAATTGGGCTGCTTGACCATCGTCAGGGGGTCCACAGCGCTCCCATTCAAAAGAATTTCAAAGTGCAGGTGTGGTGCAGTCGACTGCCCGCTAGAGCCGCTGAGAGCTATAACTTCCCGCTCTCTCACTTGCTGTCCCTCTTCAACCATCTGAGCTGAGGTATGAGCATAAACCGTGCTATATCCCTCTCCATGATCAATCACCACGAAGAGCCCATAAACTTCATCCGTACCAACTTCAATAACCTTCCCGCCACCCGCAGCACGAATATAGGAATCGGTTTGCACAGCTATATCCAAGCCCGGGTGGTCTCCCTCGACGCCCTGCAGAAGCCCCTGTGTTATTAAACCTTTCTCCGACAATGGCCATACGTTAGGTATTGTGGCTCCGCCAATTCCCACTCCCCTCGATTCACCCTCACTAGCACTACCTCCGGAAAGGGGAAGCCATATACCGCCATCGCCAGATGGCGACCTAGGAAGAAGAAGAGACCTGAGGCGAGCATACTGCGCTTCCGCAACCGCTAAGTCAGCAGCTACTGCCTCGAGGCGAACCTGCTCGCGACCCATAATCTCCAAGCGCACCTCAAGGTTGCTAGCTTGGGAGGCGCGGGCTGCAAGATACCACCAGCTCGCAGCCATACCGAGAATCATGATTCCGGCCACCAGCCCGACTACTATCAATATACGCAGGCGCCCGTAAGTTAGCCGGTACGAGCGACTTACGCTTCCATCATCTGGAACTACCATGATGGTTACATCCCGTGGACCCAATGGGTTCATTCACCAACCCTAGAAGAGTCCTGGCCAGTCATAAGCTCATATATACGCTCAAAATCTTCCGAGCCGTGGTATTGAACCTCGATAATGCCCTTACGGCCTGCTTGCTCTCGAATCGTAACTCGCGTAGAGAAGTGATCCCTTAGCTGGCCTTCGAGGGCTTTCACCATTGGGTCTGAGGGTGCCCCCCCCTTCCTGTTCTTTTTTGAAATACCGGCCACCCTGCGTTCTACTTCTCTGACCGACCACCCTTCCTTCACCGCTTGTTGACCTAATTCGGCTGCCCGCAGTACGTCATCGACCGCCAGTAGGGCTCGAGCGTGACCCGCCGACAGGCTGCCATCCTCCACCAACCTGCGAACTGAGACAGGCAACTTCAGGAGCCTGAGTAAGTTTGCGACAGTTGAACGGTTCTTGCCCACCGCAGCCGCGATCTCTCCCTGCTTCATGTCGAACTGCTCGCCCAAAGAAGCGTACCCTTCAGCCTCCTCGAGCGGATTGAGTGCCTCTCGCTGCAGATTCTCTACAAGGGCCAGAACTAAAAGGGTTTTGTCAGATGCTTCCCGCACAATGCTTGGCACCTCGTCCCATCCTAAGATGCCAACCGCCCGCAGGCGTCTTTCGCCAGCGATCAGCTCATAGTTGGCTGCTGCTGCGCGAACAACGATGGGCTGCAAAAGGCCATTCTCTTCGATCGACGATGCTAGTTCCTCTAATTCGGCTTGCACAAAATTCCGACGAGGCTGCATCGGATTCGGTAAAATCGATCCAATCCTAATCTTTTGAACTTCACCGGGCTGTAAGTTTGGCTCTAGATAGTCACCGAGCAGTGCTCCTAGCCCTTTTCCAAGACGGTCGTGGCTCATGCTGAAAGCACCGGGCGGGAGGCACTGGTTACCCGATTCCTCTGCGCCATCACTTCCTGAGCGAGCTCGAGGTAGGCCTGCGCACCCCTAGAAAGAACATCATACAGCACTATTGGTCTTCCAAAGCTTGGCGCTTCGGCGAGCCTAACATTTCTAGGTATCGCCGTCTGATAAACCTTAGCACCAAAGTATTCCCGTGCTTCAGCTGCTACTTGTTTTGAGAGGTTTAGTCGACCATCGAACATTGTCAGCAATACCCCTTCGATGTGAAGTTGTGGATTTAGAGACCTCTGAACCAAGCGCACGGTATTCAGTAGCTGTGTCATCCCCTCTAACGCATAAAATTCGCACTGAATCGGGATGATTACTGAGTCTGCTGCAATAAGGGTATTAAGAGTAAGAAGTCCCAAAGAAGGGGGGCAATCCATAAGGATGTAGTCGTACTGACCTTGAATAGACGCAAGCGCATCTCTCAAAACCGTTTCGCGATTTGAGGCGCTCACTAGTTCGATCTCCGCCCCTACGAGATCCCTAGTTGAAGAGATAACATCGAGGCACGGGAAGTGGAGTTGCCTGAAAACCGTGTCTTTTATGGATGTTCCCCGAACTAAGACGTCATAGATCGTCTTGAGTTCGTCGCTGTTTTCAATCCCCAGGCCGCTGGTGGCATTTGCCTGTGGGTCAATATCAATAACAAGGGTGCGCTTTTCGGCGACAGCCAAGGAGGCACCAAGATTGATCGCCGTAGTGCTTTTACCAACCCCACCTTTCTGATTAGCGATCGCTATAACGTGCGACATGAGCCCTCGAGAAACTAAACGATCCTGCTCTACCGGAGCGGGAGGGCAAGGAATGTATCGTTATGATGGGTAACCCCGAAAGCCAGCCCCCACATATTTAACAGCGGGCCTCGGACTTTCACGTTAAACTTCATAGATTCTCAACGCCTTCATGATAGAAAATGTCTTGTAGCATGAGGGGGCAATGAACTGGAGGACGTCGATGCGAACTCGCCTAATTAAGGGATTATCCCTGCTCTCATTATCCTTCCTAGGATGCGGCGATCCAGTACCTACTGGCCCTGACCCCCTAATCGAACCGTTCGTCGGCGATTGGGCGGCAACCGCATTCGTCTTGACGAGCTCCGTGTCAGACCAGGTTTCCATCGACCTGATTCAGCTCGGGGGGACCTTCGACCTCAACATTCAACCCAGTGGGAGTTACACCGCGATCCTTGTTTACGCGGGCCTTGGACAGACGGAAATAGGCACAATCTCTGTAACCGCCACCACGGTAACGCTCAACCGAGAGTTCCCGACCCGAGAGAATGAGGTTTCGGCCTACCAATTTGTCGGTGACACCGTGTTGATCCTAGACGGTGACACCGAATTCGACCTTGACTTCGACGGCCAAGAAGACCCCACGCTCGCGCATTTCGAGCTCCTCCGTAAGTAGCCGCTCACCCGGATAGGCCAGCGCGGCATAAGCACAAAACTGTTTCACGTGAAACAATGTCGCTAGAAGCACTATAACTTATTGTGCCCCAACATGTTACAGAGATCTACCCTCCCTAGCACGTGTCCGTCGGACCTCGAGCAGCAGGTTTTGGAGGTCGGCCGGTGATACCCCTGGAACCCTAGCTGCCTGGGCGAATGTCTCAGGTCTTATCCGAGCCAGTTTCTCTCGTGCCTCATATGATAGTGTCTCAAACTCTAGATATGGTAAGTCATGGTCCAACAATAACTTAGACTGTTCTTCCAGCCTTGCAGCTCGTTCTCGTTCTCGCCCGACATACCCTTCGTACTTCAATTCCACCTCGACAGCTCGCAGTACCCCAGCTCTCAACCCTTCTTGTGGATTTCCAATATCGCTATCTGACCTCCCGGCGCTCAAAAGGTCCGCAGCCTGCACCCTGGGCCTCCGAAGAAGTTCTACGGCTCTAACTGGCCCTGAAATCGGGCCTGACCCTGCTTCAACTAGCAGTGGATCCACATCGTTTGGGGCAAGTTTCGTGTCGTGGAACCAGGCTGTAAGCTTGTTTTCCTGATCAAGGCGATCTTTAAGCACTAGTGCCTGTTTTTCGGTGAGCAGGCCGACGTCACGTGCCAGGAGGCCGAGCCGTCGTATGGCATTATCCTGACGGAGAAGCAACCTGAATTCAGCTCGAGACGTGAAGAGTCTATAGGGCTCATCAACGCCACGGGTCACCAGATCATCAATCAACACGCCTATATAGGCCTGATCCCTGCGGAGGATAAGGGGGTCCTCCCCCTTGGCCTTCAGGGCGGCATTGATCCCAGCAATAACTCCCTGCCCAGCTGCTTCCTCGTATCCGGTCGTTCCGTTGATCTGGCCTGCGAAAAAGAGGCCGGAAATTTCTTTCAACTCGAGTGAATGGCGAAGTTGGTGGGGAGGAAAATAGTCGTACTCTATCGCATAGCCGGCCTTTGTCATCACGACGTTTTCTAGGCCAGGGACCGTTTGAAGAAAATCCCTTTGCACATCAGCGGGGAGCGACGTCGACAACCCATTCACATACAACTCGGTTGTATGTAGCCCCTCCGGCTCTAAGAAGACCTGGTGTCGGGGAGCGTTTGGGAATCGGACAACCTTGTCTTCGATTGAAGGGCAGTAGCGCGGCCCCCGTCCCGATATTTCCCCACCATGAAGAGCACTCTTCTCAAGGTTGTCGGAGACCACCTTCTTGAGGCCGTCCGATGCCCAAGTGACCCAGCAGGGTCTCTGGGCTGGAATGATCTCCTCTGTATATGCCGCAAACCGGATTACTTGGTCATCCCCATCTTGGCGCTCCACTCGGCTGAAATCGACAGAGCGACCATCAATTCTTGGTGGTGTGCCAGTTTTGAAGCGGGCCATTTCTAGCCCGAGGCTCTCAAGTCCTTCTGCTAACGCTATCGACGGGGCCTCACCAGCCCGGCCGGCCCCAGCACCAGCCTCTTGGCCCATGTAAATCCGACCGCGAAGGAAGGTTCCAGCTGTAACAACAACTGCGGTCCCATAGAAGGTGATCCCTCCCCGTGTCCGCACGCCTGTAACTCGACCACCTTCAAGAACCAGGTCACTCACCATCTCCTGAAAGAGATCAAGGCTCTCAAGTTCATCGAGCACACACCGCACTGCGACGGGGTATAGGTTCCGATCGCACTGAGCCCTCGGACCCCAAACTGCTGGTCCTTTTGACCGATTCAACATGCGAAATTGGATCCTTGAAGCGTCCGTAGCACGGCCCATGACACCTCCTAACGCGTCAACCTCCCGGGCTACGACACCCTTGGCGATACCGCCAATAGCCGGGTTACAGCTCATCTGGCCGATGCGACTGAGATCTGGAGTAATCAGTACAGTCCGCACACCTGCTCTGGCGGAGGCTGCTGCTGCTTCAGCACCAGCGTGACCTCCTCCTACCACAATGACATCGTACCGTGCATCCATTACTAAGCCCTCTCGATCCGGAAGCCTTCAGCCTTGATTGTTTGTGGCGGCCCTACTCTCTCTACGGCCTCTACTCTTGCTGCCATCGGTCCTCTTGCAATTGTTGCTTCTAGTTGATCGAGCACAGCCAGAGCACCTCTTGCATGGACTCTGACTGATCCGTCAGGATGATTCTGCACTGTCCCGGATATCCCCAGCCCTTTTGCAGCACGACTGGTGAACCAACGGAAGCCGACACCCTGCACTCGCCCCGTAACGCGATAAGCTCGCACCAGTACCTTCAGACATGCTTGGTCCTTAGGCTCCGACACTGGTTCAGCTGGATAATCTTCAGCCACTTATGTCTGCCTTGTCATTTCCCTACACAAAACTCTCGGAACACTACATCTAAGACGTCGTCAACGGTAATCACTCCTAAAACTTCCTCCAGCGCTGTCTCAGCTGGCCGAAGATGAGTCGAAGCTATTTCCGCCGGGAGACCGTCCTTAAGAGAGCTTCTGAAAAGTTCCACCTCGGAGCGAGCAATCTTTAGGGCACGGATATGGCGCTGGCGCGTAAGGATTGGCTGGTCTCCAAGGCTTCCTACTAAGCCTGAGTAGGCTAATTCTGGGAGAAGCTGCCGGATCTGGTCTAGCCCCTGTCCTGACGAAGCTGAAACCCGGATCGCTCCGGCCAACCCTCCGAGTTCTGTAGTGTCCCGCTCAGGACCGTCTGTTAGATCCACCTTGGTTTCCAGGAGAACGACAGGTGCCGTGATCTTTTCGAGAAAACTCCTGTCTTCCTCGGAGGTTTCCTCAGGGGCTGGAATGCAGAATAGCACTATGTCGGCGCCCTTCAGGTACCTTAACGCCACTTCGATACCGAGTTGTTCAACGCGCCCCTCGGATTCCCGGAGTCCCGCGGTATCGACCAGCCTGAACGGGAAGCCGCTTAACTGAACCGTTTCCTCTAGCGCATCACGAGTCGTTCCCGGTTCTTCTGTAACGATCGCTCGTTCCTCTCCCAGCAGGGCATTAAACACTGAGGATTTCCCTGCATTTGGTCGTCCGGCAAACACAGTGAGCGCTCCTTCTCGAAGAAGTTCCCCTTCTGGAGCTGTGGCGAGTAGTGCGTCCAGTTCTTGAACAACCCTTTTCGCTTCTTCTGCAATCACATTCAATGCCACCGGGGGCTCGTCTTCTTCCGGAAAATCTATATGGTGAACCAGAAGGGACTCTAGGTGCACCAAGCTCTCACGAAGACCTGTGATTCTAGCCGATAGTCCACGTTCCATATGCCGCAGTGCTGCACGGTGAAAAGCTCTACTTCGGGCATCAATTAGATCTGAAACGGCTTCTGCCTGGATGAGGTCAAGTTTCCCCCGCAGGTACGCCCTCTTCGTAAACTCCCCAGCCTCTGCCTGCCGAGCTCCGGCCGCTAGACAGGCGCTAAGTACAAGGCGGGGAGCCATAACACCCCCATGGCAAGTAAGCTCAACGACGTCTTCGCCCGTGTAGCTCTCCGGCTTCCGATAGTACGTGGCGACAGCTCTATCAATGACCTCTCCATCGTCTGGCTCACAGACATCTATCACTCTCGCCATTCTCGGGGCAGGGATTTCGTCTAGCGCTGGTGCCAGCTGAAGAAGCACCTCGCCAGCCTCCGGGCCCGAAACCCGGACCATAGCGATTGCACCAACACCGGGTCCGGTTGAAATGGCCGCAATCGTGTCTACGTCCACACTCGTCTAGCTCCCTCGAAAAGAACAGTTAAGGCGTTTACGCCTAGCCTATCCGCCAGGGCTTGGTGGGGAGCGGCCGAGAGGCTTCATGCCCTGCATCTTTTTTCGCTCCCTAGCGATGTACATCTGCTGAGGAATCGTCGCAATATTCGCTGTCGCGTAGTAGAGGTTCAGCCCACTCGCAAGGTTCATGAAGATGAATATCATGAATGGCGGCATGAGGTACATCATCATCTTCAGTTGTGGATTCGGAGTATCCATCGATTTGTAGCTCACGTACTGCATCAGAAACATCGATGCACCGAGGAAGAAGGGTAGTACGTAGGTAGGGTCCTTCGTCGACAGATCAGGTAGCCAGAGGAAAGGCACGCCGCGTAACTCAATTGTGCTCTGGAATACGAAAAAGAATGCGATGAGCATTGGCCAAGGCAGAAGCATCGGTAGGCATCCACCAAGCGGATTGAAGCCATGTTCCGTGTATAGCTTCTTCATCTCCTTCGTAAGTTTCTCCGGATTGTCCTTGTACTTCTCTTGGATTTCCTTAAGAAGAGGTTGGACGGCCATATTTTTTAACTGAGACTTCATCGCTTTTTGGTTCAGCGGAAACAACACTATACGCATGCCCACACCAAACAGAATCAACACCCACCCGTACCCCAAATTCAAATTTGAATGAACCCAAATGAGAATCTTTGTGATCAGAGAAACAAATGGCTTCAGGATCACTTGGAAAAACGACCAACCATAGGGATTCACATTCTGGATATCCCAACCGATTGCACTCAGCATCTCGAAGTCCTGAGGCCCTAAAAAGAGCCTGTAAACAAAATCGCCCTCGGCCCCAACCACTTGAGCGGCAGTCACTTGGAACCGTTCAGGCAGGTGGCTCTCTTCAACGAGCAGTCCCCCGAGATAGCCCCCCTCTGTGGTCGCTTCATTGCTTTCGCCAGCAAGGATCGCCAAAAGGAAGAACTTGTTGCGAAGTGCCCCCCACAGCAGCGGACCTTCCACAATCATCCGCTCTGCTTTACTCGTAAGTGTCTCGTCGATGCCCTCCTGCACATGGTTGTACACATATCCCATCTCACGTGCTTCCATCGCAGAGTCCGCCTCAGCAAAGGCCAGCCCATCGCCTAGGTCCGTCAAAAGCTGAGGACGATCCACGCCCGAGGCTCTCCCTCTGACACGGATGGTGTACTCATCGGGACTAAACTCATACTCGGTCTCGAACCTGAATGCGCTTGTAGGATGTTGGTACGTGAAACGCAGTATCTGTGCGTCCGCACCGGCCTCCAGGGCGAGTCCGTCTTCCGGCTCAACAGTGAATGGCACCCTTGATAGGTCTAGGGTATCGGCTCCAACCACCAGCTTTTGCCCGAGATACCCCTCTGCGCCGTCTGGGATCAGATCGAGGAGACCGTCATGGTTTAATGGCTCAAATTGGGACATTTCTGCCACATGCAGCCTGGCACCGACATTGGAGAACTCGAACCGATAGAGTGGGCTGGATACGACGACCCTCTTCTCTTCCGGGAGTGCTTCATCCTCTATTGTTTCTGGCACCTCACTCGGCGATGGAGCAATTTCGGGCATCGCAGGAACTGCCTCAGCGGACGGCTCAGCTCCCGTTGCACTATCCGCTGAAACAGCTTCATCAGGGATAACGGGCGGAAACAGCACGTTCGTCATCATCATGACCAAGAACATGAGTGATAATGCTAGGACAAAGCGGGCTTGAAAGTTCATCTAACCCTCTCCGTAACACATGCTCTCTCAGCCGAATTCATTTCCACTCTCGGGGGCACGGGATCAGGCCCGAAGTCACCCCAAGGATGGCAACGACCGATTCGGCGTACTGCAAGCCAGATACCCCTTGCGGCTCCATGCAACTGAATCACTTCAATCGCATACTCAGAGCATGTGGGGACGAACCTACAGGTCGGTGGTGTCCAAACCGATATTCCGCTTTGGTATCCCCGGATAATCGCAATCAGGATTCTTTTGAACAAAACCCCTCCACCGCTTCGTTTATTTCCCTCTCGAGCTCAGAAAAACTCGCCCTGTATGCTGAGCGCGTAGCCCGAATGAGCACGTCTCCTTCGCGACCCTGTGAGCTCAAGTGAGGGATTACCCTTCGCCGACCAATTTCGCGTAATCGCCTTTTAAGTCGGTTCCGGTCCACAATTCGTTGTCCATGTTTCGGTACAATTAGGCCGAACCGGGAAACCGACGCCTTAGGACTGGCGAAAAAGATCTCGAGATTCCCCGTACTCTCCCGTTTACCTTGCTGGAGGATCTCCTGGATTTCATTGCTCCGCCGAATCCGAACACTTCTCGGGAAGTGTTCTGAGCGGTCCGCCCTGGCTGGTGCTACTTGCGACCGATCGAGACTACCAGTCGAGCGCGACCCCGCCTCCGACGACGATTGAGAGCCCTTCGGCCGCCGCGAGTTTTCATCCGTGCGCGGAATCCATGTGTGTTGACTCTTTTGCGATTCCGTGGCTTGTATGTCGGCTTCATCGGGAGTAGGCCAATCCATTATATCTTGCATCCAGAAACGAGCTGAAAAAGATAGCCGAGCCGGCGAGAAAGCGTCAACGGTGACCATCTTCAGCCCCGCACGAATACCCTAAGCCCGCCCGAGAATGTAGAAGTTTGATTTTTAGAGATTCGCTTGGTAGGTTCGGCGCCCCGGGTTGGCCAACCCCGCCCGTCAGTATCACCTTCGAATGATGCAGGTCCGCCGTACTCCATGCCCACAGTCTCTAGCTATTCCTCACCCTGGATCCCCTCCGCTGACGAAGAGACCTCGTGGAATTAACTGCCCCTGAATTATGGAGTCGGATCCGAGAGTCAGTCCAAGCCTCCGTTCCTGAGCAGAGTTACCTGACATGGGTTAAGCCCGCTGTAGCCGTCGCCTTTACTTCAAACGAGCTGCATCTTGAGGTACCTTCGCGTTTCCATGTGGAGTGGCTTGAGGACAAGTTCGGACCCGCTCTATCCGCATCTTCAGAAGCAATCCTCGGCAAGCCTATCAAAATCACGGTCACTTGTTCTGCCACGGGTTCATCAGCTCCAGTCGCTTCGATCGATCTTACTGCTCCGCTGACTGAGGACGCTGCTGACCTGAGCATCTCTCCCTCTCCGCCAAACTCCAAGACCGTACCATTGCTTAATGACCGTTACACTTTCGAGCGGTTCGTGGTTGGGGCTGATAACCAACTCGCTGCAGCTGCTGCTAGAGCAGTAGCTAATCGGCCCGCTAAAACGTACAACCCCCTATTCCTTTATGGAGGCGTTGGGTTAGGAAAAACACATCTAATGCATGCCATCGGACACCACATGGGGAGCGAGAATCCCCAGGGGAGTGTCTGTTATGTCTCGTCGGAACAATTCATGAACGAGCTGGTCGCGTCTATCCAGCAGGGGACCACCGCAGCATTTAGAAGGCAGTATCGGGAGATGGATTTACTGCTCGTAGACGACATCCACTTCCTAGAAGGGAAAGAGCGAACGCAGGAAGAGTTCTTCCACACATTCAATGCGCTCTATGATGCCCAACG
The DNA here is from genome assembly GCA_002501085.1 of Gemmatimonadales bacterium UBA7889. Lineage (GTDB taxonomy): Bacteria > Gemmatimonadota > Gemmatimonadetes > Longimicrobiales > Gaopeijiaceae > UBA1142. The sequence continues at coordinate 21,486 of DLRL01000099.1, read as the reverse complement.
TCAAATTGTCCTAACAAGTGACAGGCCACCTAAAGACCTCTCGGGCCTTGAGAACCGACTTGTATCCCGTTTTGAGTGGGGCCTGGTCGTGGACGTGAAGCCACCGGACTACGAAACCCGAATGGCCATCCTACAGAAGAAAGCAGCCGATGACGGGTTCAGCCTAGACTCAGAGGTAATCGAGTTCATTGCCCACTCATGCACCGCCTCAGTACGTGAGCTTGAGGGAGCGGTGATCAAGCTTTTGGCGTACTCTTCACTGACCAACCGGGAAATTACTCCCGACTTAGCTAGGGCCGCATTCCGGGGTGCCTTGGGGCAACAACGAGAAAAAGGGCCGGTTCTTTCTCCAGAAAGACTTAGAGAAATTGTTGCTCGTAGATGGAGGGTTCGTGCTGATGCCCTTACCTCTAAACGGCGCACAAAAGATTTAACCGTCCCTCGACAAGTGGCTATGTTCCTTATCAAAGAAGCCTTCGATCTGTCGCTCGTCCAGATAGGAGAATTCTTCGGAGGAAGAGATCACTCGACCGTGATTCACTCCATACGAAAGGTTGAGGAAGAGATGGAACAGGATCCGGTATTTAGGGAATTAGTACAGGCTGCGAGAGAAGACTTCGCAGGTACAGATAGCACTCCTCGCTAAGGTGTGGATAACTCGTGGATAAATTACGCTTTATCCACACCTTTGTTTTCTCCTTAATTTTTGTGGATTATCAGTGAAGAAACCCTGCACTTTTCCACTTAGGAACATATCAAAGTAAACAGTTATAGAACCTACTAGATTGAGATGTTCTTGTTTCTTTCTTCCACACTTCCACACCTACTACTACTACTATGTTTTTCTTTAATAAAAAGACATAGTATCTAAGCACTGTTGAAACCTACTCGGTCCGTTTCAGGAACCGCCTAAATGAACTTCACGATCACCCGACAGAACCTCCACAATGGTCTAGCCGCAGTATCTGCAAGTATTCCATCTAAAACCACACTCCCGGTTTTATCGAACATCCTTTTTCAGGCTGAAAACGGAAGTGTTTGGATGAGTGGAACGGATTTGGATGTAGCAGTTCGAATTAAGGTTCCAGCTGATGTGAGAGAAGATGGAAGCTTGACTGCTCCTGGTAAGAAGCTTCAAGAAATCACAAAAGAATTACCAGATCAGCCAGTCGAAGTATCCACGATAGGAACCCAGATCGAACTCAAAAGTGGCAGGGGTCATTTTAAGTTAAATGGTCTCCCTGCTGACGAATTTCCTTCGCTACCAGAAGTAGATTTTGAAGGAGGTTGGAGCGTAACAGGAACGGATGTAAATCGCCTGATTCATCACACATCCTTCGCAGTTTCTAATGAAGAGAGTAGACCGATACTCAACGGAGTCTTATGGGAACTCCGGGATGGGGCGATGAGGATGGTTTCAACGAATGGTCATCGCCTAGCGCGTATGGGTGTTCCTGCAGAATCTGGGGACACTTCTTCGGCTGACTTTATAGTACCACCAGGAGCTCTTCAGCAGGTACAACGTCTTTTTAAGAAAGATGAATTGCTAGAAGTGGCGCGAAGTGGAAACCACCTAGGCTTTAGAGCCGGAACTGCTGAGGTATATACGAGGTTGATTGAAGGGACCTATCCAAATTATGAGGCAGTTATACCGCGTGATAACGATAAAGTAGCGACTGTCGATAAAAAGGCCCTAGAGTCAGCGGTACGAAGAATGGCAGTAGTAGCATCTGACCAAACACACAGAATACGACTAAAATTTGAATCAAATAGACTCCATTTAAATGTTCTCACTCCTGATCTTGGAGAAGGTCAAGATGAGCTTGAAGTCGGCTATGAAGGGGAAGAGATAGAGATAGGGTTTAACGCAAGTTACCTTCTTGAAGTACTTCGCTACATGCCTACAGATGAAGTAGATATAGCCTTTAAGGCACCTGAAAGCGCTGTGACGATAGAGCCTTCAGGGTCAGAGAATTTGGACTATCTGTGTCTAGTAATGCCCCTGAGGTTACTAGACTAAAACAGACGGGGCTGGTTCTTTAACCGAAGAAACCTCCTTTCTGCACTCTCCGCCTTCCGACAATTACGGCTGGTTCTCCTCCAGTAGTTCTTGTACAGAGAAGATCGAGAGCAGCGGGAGACCGACTTCACGGAAGAGGTCTTCAGCGTTATCTGAGCGATCTACTAACGCCAAAACACCGACCATGGTTACTCCGTGCTCACGCAGGGCCTCTACTGCCGAGAGAGTGCTTTTGCCAGTTGTTAGGGTGTCTTCAATAACAAGGCAGCGAGAAGATGAGTCTAGCCCACCCTCTATGCGATTCCCGGTACCGTGGTGCTTAGCTTCCTTCCGGACAGAGAATCCATCCAAGGGGTGGCCCTCTAGGTGGCTGCGGTGAGCGATGGCATATGAGATGGGGTCAGCACCCATTGTGAGGCCACCTAGATGTGTAGGCTCAAGGCCACTGTTTCTGACCATCTCATAGCCCACCTGACCAACGAGCATCTGGCCTTCAGCGCTCATCGTTGTGCGGCGTGCATCGATGTAATAGGTGGAGTTGGCTCCGCTCGAGAGCGTAAAGTTACCGAAACGCACAGAGCGCTCTAACAACAAGTGCTTCAACTGATCTCTATGGGTCATCGCCGGCACAGTGTCTCGGCTTTCACCCGGACGCAAGTCTTCATTGCCTTCTCCTATTCTCTTCCATCGTCGCCTATCACAAGAAACGCCCAACCAATCCAGCCTCCGTGATGTGAGATGGAGATGTCTATACTGCTTGGCTGGCCATCTAAAAGTAGTAGGGGGTGGCTTCGGCCAGTTGGACTGCGGGGGCGAAGAACCTGGAGGTGGTCTTGGCCCACATTCATTGTGTTAGCTACAGAGGCCTTTAATCCAATTCGAACTGCTGCCGACTCTCTAGAGTGAACCCCAGCTTGCTCCTCAGCAGTCAATTTTTCGAGCAACTCGGGATACGAGGCAGACCATGGAGCACCGGGTTCGTCAAGCCGGGCAAGGTCATGATATAGCTCGGCTGGCGGAACCCCCTTAATCGGTTCATTCAGATGGCCTGTCCAGGCGAAGGCGTGAAGCACGCCTTCTGAAAGATCTACGGACACAGGTACCGAGAGCTCTTCATAGACAACATTTCCAGCCCTGATACTCGGACTTCCTTCCTGAATCACCCTGGTCCATGAGACTTCAAAAGCAGAGTGAACAAATGCTGGAGGAGTACGGAGAACTTTAGAGAGGGCCTTAAAAGCTGCCTCCTTACAGGCCCAAAGGCACCAGAGTTCAATGTCAGATTCCCCTGCCCTGGCGACTACGGCTTGTTCAGACTTTGTGAAAACACGCTTCAGAAACCGATGGTTTTTCAGCTTTCCATGGAGGCTAGAATTTTCAAGGTCTACAACGTCGTTACCGATCCAGTTCACCAAAGAACTCACAGTCGTTAGTCTAGGTTCTGCAGGCTGTTAGCGTCTCCGAGGAGTCCTCTCCGGATTTCTTCTGGCACCCGTTGGGGTTTTCGGTTTGCCCCAATCCACACAGCAGTGACGGCAGCTTGTACAACAACGCTTTGCGGGGCCTCTTCCCGCACAATCTTTTGCCCTAGAACCATGCTGGTTCTCCTAAAAGATTGTGCCCAAGTTCGGACCAAGAGTTGTTGGCCTCGTTTCGCTTCCTCGAGGTAATCTACCTCAATGCGGACTACGAAGATGCTTCGACCTGTTTCGTCCAGCCGGGACCAAGAGAGCCCAGCTTTTTCAAGTGCCTCAAAACGGCCGTGCTCTAGGTAGTTCAAGAAGACGGCATGATTCACGTGTCCAAACGAGTCAAGCTCGGGACTCCGAACTGTGATAGGAGTTTCGGAGACTAGCCTGTTGTTGGGTGCTGATGACATGGCGAGAAAAGACGCAAGAACAGTGCGCCTGAGCAAGGAGGGCATCTTGTCCCGTGTTACTCCTAGGGATACCCTGGCGGCCCCATGTTTCATAAAGCCAAGACTAGCGCCCGCTGGGCACAGCCCCAGCCACTCTCGCTCGGGGGGCTACGAAGAAAGAGTATCCTCATAGCTGTTTGGTCGATGGCGCTACTAGCTCCGATGCAACTGAAGGGGGCTGTGTTGAGCGAAGGTCCCCCCAGGGCGCAACAGGCGAACGACTCAGTCCTATTGGTGCTTGCTGCAGCCAGCCTCGCTGATGTCTTGCCAAGAATCGGAGATGAATGGGAAAGGCTGGGTGGGACCCCTTTGGTATTTTCATTTGACGCGACATCTCGACTGGCGGTCCAGGCCTCACAAAGCGGATCTGGAGATGTTTTCTTCAGCGCTGACCCTCAATGGATTCAGTGGCTTGAAGAGCAAGGAACTGTATCCCCTGGCAGCGCGATACATTTTGCGGCTAACGATCTGGTAATTGCGGTTTCTAGAGATATTTCTGTACCTGTACAGCCTGATATGCTCTCGGGTTTCGAGCGGATTGCTCTTGCTGGTGAAAACGTACCCGCTGGGAAGTACGCTCGAACGGCACTGGAACAAGCGGGGGTTTGGTCAGAGCTTGAGGGGCACATCGTTAGAGGAGGATCAGTACGAGGTGCCCTAGAGTGGATTGCACGAAATGAGGTCCCGGCCGGAATCGTTTATCGGACGGATGCGGAAGCAGAGCCGTCGGTCAGGATAGCGTTTGTTTTTGAAGGACCCGGGTATCCACAAGCTCAATATTGGGGTGTCCCGCTAGGATCCACGGTGTACGAGAAGTCAGCAGTTGATTTCGTGAACTTTGTCTTAGGTGAGTCAGGCCAGCCCTTTCTTAGAGAGGCGGGATTCAGCGCACCTCAGTCCGACATACTCGATGAAGAGGAAGAACGTTATGCAGCGGGGGATACAGGTGACGATTTAGTAGCATCGGTATCATCTGCGGTACGTCTATCCCTTATCGTTGCTTTCCTCGCAACTTTGGTGGGCCTAGTCCCCGCCATAGGGATCGGGTGGCTACTTGCACGCCGTGATTTTCCCGGGAAAACAGTTCTCTCCACCGTCGTTACGGCCCCCCTTGTCATACCACCAGTGGTAACCGGCTTCCTTCTCCTAAGCGTACTAGGCGCCGCTACTCCCCTGGGGGGGCTAATTGCGTCACTTGGATTCCCAATACCGTTTACCATCCTCGGTGCCTCGATCGCTGCCTTTGTCGTAGGCCTTCCGCTTTATGTGATCTCTGTGCGTGGTGCATTCGAGGCAGTTGACCCGATGTATGAGGAGCTGTCCTGGACACTCGGCTCTTCTCCCTGGAGCACGTTTTTTCGCGTCTCGCTTCCGCTGGCGTTGCCGGGGATTGCCGCTGGAGCAGTCCTTGCTTTTGCCAGGTCACTCGGTGAGTTCGGAGCCACGGTCGTGTTGGCAGGCAACGTTGAAGGGTCGACACGAACGATCGCTCTAGCGGTCTATACACTCTTGGAGTCACCGAGTGGAAGAGAGGCGGTTTGGGTATTGGTAGGTGCAAGTGTGGTGATCTCGCTAATCGCCTTGCTGGGTTTTGAGGCGCTCTCGCGGAGACAAAAACGTCGATTGGATGACCGACATGTCCGCTGACACCAATTTCCGTTTAGGCCTAGACCTAGAGATTCCCTTCACCGGGGGCGGGCTAAGGGTCGAGCTGAATACAGCAAGCACTCGGATTGCCGTAGTGGGTCCTTCGGGGGCGGGAAAAAGTACAATCCTTAGAATTCTGGCAGGCGTAGAACGCCGAGCGCGCGGAACCGTTCTAGTTAAGGAGCACTGTTGGCAGGACAGCTCGAATGAAACATGGGTCCCTTCGTGGGACAGGCGGGTGGGTTGGGCCCCCCAGGAGACACTTCTTTTCCCGCACCTGACTGTCCGAGAGAACCTAAGTTACGGGGGTGCATTACCTGATTGGGTATCAGAAACCGCTGCCTTGCTCCAGATAGAGGACTTGCTTGGTCGGCGGCCCAGAAGGCTTTCTGGGGGCGAGCGGCAGAGAGTGGCCCTGGGCCGGGCATTACTTTCAAAACCTAGGCTTTTGCTTCTTGACGAACCGTTTTCAGCGCTTGATAGGCCTTTGCGCGCTGAACTATCACAGCTTGTAAGTGATTGGGCCCTAGATAGGAGTGTGCCGATCGTCCTTGTGAGCCATGATGAAGAGGATGCGAAATGGTTGGCAGAGGAGCGCTGGCACCTGGGCGGAGGTAGCCTCAGGAAGGAGTAGCCTTCAGAGCCTCTCTGGTGCTACTACCCCCAACACCTGTGGCAAAACGCTCATCTCGATGGTATTGCTTGCGGCCAGCCTCACGTCGCCGTCCATTTCAAAGCGAGGCGGTTGGTCGAATTCCAGACTGAATCTTGTGTCAGCCAAGACCTCTACCCGGTCTGGGTCTGAGCTTACGTGGAGGCCCCGTTCAGCTCTATTAAAGAGCTTGAGTCTTGTAAATGCGGGGGCATCTTGGATGCGACAAGCGTGAAGGTGGCCATCCTGAACACTTGCATCGGGCGCGATCGGAAATCCTCCCCCAAAGAAGCGTCCATTCGAGATGGTCAGCATCAGATGAAGCCCGTCGCGTAACTCGCTCTTCTCCCCGGTTATGCCCACTCGGATACCCGTGAACCGGAAGAGCTGCTGGAGTGCCGTGATCTTGTAAAGCAGTTCGCCTTTTAAGAACCGCGCATTGGCTGCAGCATCGATGACTGCTACGTCAAAACCGAAGCCGACCAAGTTTAGGAAATTCCTTTGTTCCATGACATGAGGTGTGTTTTCAGCCGCACTAAGGGTCTCCACCCGGCCCATGTCTACTAAGCGGATGTGTCCTGCTGCGAGAGTAAGCACTGCTTGTTCGGGTCTGGAGGGGTCATATCCAAGGTTTCTCCCAAAGTCATTACCGGTTCCATTCGGTAAGATTCCAAGGGCAACGTCCTCACGACCACTGGCTGCGACACGGTCAGCAACGTTACCCCAGGTTCCGTCTCCCCCAACAGCGACGATGATATTGTAGCCCTGGGCAATGGCTTGATCCGCGAGGTCGCGCTCTTCCCCCGCACGGGTGGTTTCGGCAAAAGTCACCCTGCCTATGTGTTCAGCCAGGAGGGCCCGATAGACCTCAATCCTCTTAAGGCCGCGGCCCCTACCTGCAGCTGGATTGAAGATGACAAAGTGGCGGTTCACCGTGCGTCAATCCGTGGCAAGAAAGTAAGGCTATAGGGCCAGGAGAGGCTCGAACGTTTGCAGCCCCTCTTCGTACCATTGTTCGCGGAAGGGATAAGCATTGATGTCATCAAGGGTCAGCCCTTCCGTCATTGGGTGTTTGTAAAGCGTGAGTGAGCCCCCCTCTTCTTCGTGCTCTGAGTGAGGGGCTTCCATGTAGATATTCGCCTTGAAGTGCCCGTCTATGCCTTCGTCGACTGTAAATGCATTGTAGAGGTGCTTCGACGGCACGTAATCGTGTTTAGTCACAGTAAAATCGAGGACTGCATCATCGCCGTCACGGACGTTGACATCCATTTGTAGTTCGGATTCAGTGAACGATATCTCCAAATCCTTCATATAGTGCGGTAGGTGCCAGCGTTCGATCGCATGTAGCCGGGATGCTTCGGTGGAAGTCCCAACCATGAAAGGATAAAAAGCAGCCTTCGGGATTTTCTTACCAACCTCAATCATTGGGGGTACAATCACCGCCAGAACAATCTCCTCATACTCCCCTGCCTCGCTCTGTGTAAATTGAAATGCAGTCAGGGCCAGAATGCTTCGTGTATGCTGCATCTCAAGTGGCTCAAGATGGGTGGGGAGTAGGGTGCGCGCGTCTGAAGTCGGCATTTCGAAAAATGCGCCCACGCAATTTCGGAAGCCGTAGTATGTGTGATCCGGTAGACTCATAGTCTTATTTGCCTTGATGCTTGTCAGCGTAACTGGTTAGCGTTTCTTGTCTGCTTCATATCAGCCTGAAGCGCTTTCTGTTCTTGGAGACGACTCATTTGAAGTTACGAGGGGTTGTAGCTCTCTTGGCCGTGACCTTAGGCATGGTCTTATGCGATCTCGTGCAACGACTTCTCATAGGGCCTTTGGTATGGCTAATGCCTTCAAGCCGTAAACGGGTTCTAGGGGCCTGGATGCAGGCAATGGCCTGGCTCACGAGTAGGCCAATGGTGTTCTTGGGTGGCGCAAGTATCGCTGTGCCACCTCAGGTCCCTTTTGAGCCTGGAGTCCTCATAATCATGAACCACCAATCCCTGCTAGACATTCCGATGGTATGCTCATCAGTGCGAGGTGGATACCCCTTAATTGTCACGCGTAAGCGATACCGGCATTGGATTCCGCTAATCTCGCACATGATCAGGCTCTATCAATACCCAGTCGTTGACCCTACGGCAAACCGACGAGACGCCCTTGGAATGACTGGTAATCTGAGTGAGACGGCCGGCACAGCAGAGGTGCCAGTAGCGATTTTTCCAGAGGGGACGAGGACAAGGGATGGCGATATTGGACGGTTCAAGAAGGCGGGGCTCCGGCGGATCCTGCAGGCTCGAGCATGGAAGGTCTATATACTCGTGGGAGACGGATTCTGGAAGTATGCGAAGTTCAAGGACTTCCTGAGTGGCATAGGCGAGATGAATGGCGAAGTGGAATTTGTAAACATGCTTGAGTGGAATGATCCCGCAGCAGATCCAAATCCGTTCATAGAAGAAATTCGTGCCCAGATGGTAGCCCGCCTTGCCCGGATGCGCGGGGATTCCATCACATGACGGATCGAGTAGCATTGGGATTAGCTAGTGCGCGGGAACTAGCCGAGGGACTAGTACAAGCAGGCGGAGGCCAGGTGCGGTGTGTATTGCTGTACGGTTCACACCTCCACGGGACGAACCCTAACCGGTATAGCGCCTACGATTTCATTGTCTTGGTAGACGACTACAGAGCGTTCTACTCTGCCCTCAAGAATTCAGGCCATATGCGGGGATCAGTGCGCTTGATGTCAACCATGGCACATATCTTACCTCCCAACGTGATAGCCTATTCACCGATTGGGGACACAGACAAAGTCGCGAAGTGTCATGTGGTTACTCGAATCCACCTTGATCGTGCCCTTGGGCCACGACCGAAGGATCACTATCTACTCAGTAGACTGGTTCAGAGGATGGCGTTTATCTGGGTCGCCTCAGATGAAGACCGGGAATGGGTGGAAGCCGTCATGACGGGTGCGATAGGTCGCGTACTCACGTGGATGGGCCCCTACCTCACTGAGCCGGTCGATGCTGACGGCTTGGGTCGCCGTATACTTGAAGTATGCTACCGAGGGGAGTTCCGCCCGGAAGCAACTGACAGACATCAACACACCTACGAGGCGCAGGCGGATCACTTTCTCAAAGTGCTTAGCCCGGTACTTTCTGACGCAGAGCGACAAGGGCTTATGGTAGCTGAAGAAGGCAAATATCGACTAACCTCACCCTCTAGCGTTTGGGAAGCACTTAGGTGGCGAGGGCACTTCATGCGGTCGAAATTGAGAATGGGAATGCGAACGCTAAAGCACACTGTGACTTTTGAGGAATGGTTACCATATATCGTGAGAAAAGCAGAGCGACACAGCGGGAAGAAGATCAAACTCACTTGGCTTGAACACCGATTTCCACTGCTATTCCTTTGGCCCAGAGCCATTGCATTTTTTCTTTCAAGGCCTAACAAAGATGTGCGCCGGTGAGTAACAGGACGCAGTCGAATCACCTGCCGGTTTGTGCGACTGCCCTGCTGGCGTATGAGGCTGGACCTTGAGCTCGGAACTCTTGGGGCTAGTAATCGTTGTCGGTGTAACTCTCGTTTCGTCAGTTATGTATGCCGTTAGTGGAGCTTATCGACGGGAAGACCAAAATGAGGTCAGTGACCGGGGAAAATTTCTCCTTGGCTCGTTCGTGCGGAGCTGGCTCTTCTGGTTCTTGAGTCCCCTGGAGCGCATAGCGGTAGGGTTCAGAATTTCACCTACCACGTTCAACGTACTTGGCGTCGCTCTTGGAGTAAGTGCTGGCTTCTGTTTCGGAACCGGGAATCTCAACCCGGGGGGGTGGCTCATGCTGCTCAGTGGTGCGTTCGATGTTCTAGATGGCAGGATCGCGCGAGCTCAGGGGCTGGCTTCACGACGTGGCGCATTCCTTGATTCTACTTTAGACCGGTTCGCTGAGGTTGGTGCGTTCGTGGGACTCGCGGTTTTCTACCGTTATTCGGCAGCACTAACGATCATAGTTGCTTGCGCGATGGGAGGGTCTCTACTCGTCAGTTATGCACGCGCTAGAGGTGAGAGCTTAGGGGTCAAATGTAATGTGGGCGTTATGCAGAGGGCCGAGCGGCTGCTCCTGGTGGGCCTTGGTGGTATTCTTGACCCGATTATTAGCCAACAGAGTAACCTTGACCCGGGTATTCTTCTCGCGTCCGCGTTAATACTTGTCGCCGCAGGTGCGGTAGGTACTGCCGTCTACCGAACAATCTGGATTTCTAATCGAGCAGCGTAAGTCGTAGTCGGACCTACAGTTAAGGCGTTACAGAACTCCGGCGACAGGACTCGAACCTGTGACCCGATGATTAACAGTCATCTGCTCTACCAACTGAGCTACGCCGGATTAGTACCGTGGCTATCAGCAAGCACGGGCAAGAAATAGAGATTTCAGGACGTGGGGTGTCAACAGCGTGCTAATGAATATCGGGTGGAGCCAATGTTAAGGCCATCAGGTAAGGGCGTAGGGTATGGCGGCTGAAATCTAGAGGTATACACTTACCCCACTGTGTTTCCTGCGCCTAGAAGGAAAGAATGAAGAAGCCAAACAGCGAGATTCTCAATATAGCGAGGGGTATCATGCTCGGTGCGGTATTGGTTACCGGCCAAGCCTGTACCCAGGCATTGGAGGACCCCTCGCTGGTTGTTGTGATTGTTGTGGACCAACTGCGTGGCGACATGCTTGACGAGTTCGATGAAGCGTTCTCGGGGGGGTTTCGGGACTTAATCGATGACGGGTACCGGTATACAAACGCATCGCACCCTTTCGCAGTGACTCAAACCGCTGCAGGACATGCTACGATTTCCACGGGCGTCCCTCCATCTCGTTCCGGGATCGTAGCCAACACCTGGTCCCAGCAGACAGGTGAGGATTGGCGGGGAACCTATTCCGTAGCAGACGACGAGAGCCCGATCCTCGGGTTTGAAGACGCAGACGGGGTTCCCGGGAGATCCCCTAAGAATTTGTTGCGTAGTGGGTTGGCAGATTGGATGCGAGAGGCGGATGATAATGCCTTGACAGTGTCACTATCTGCGAAGGACCGCTCGGCGATCACTCTAGCAGGGAAGACAAACTCACATGTTTATTGGTTGCTTCACGATGAAGCCCGCTTCGTCACTTCACACCATTACGCTCAAGCATATCCTGGGTGGCTACAGGGTTTCAATGAAGAAGTCATGACAACGCTTGTGGCCGACAGTGTTTGGGACACGGAGGTTCCAGTCGAAATACAATCCCTAGCCCGCCCCGACTCTGCTACCTATGAACGGCGCGGAAGCTCAACGTTTCCACATATTAGCTCCCTCGAGGAGCGCGACCATTATGAGTGGGTTTTCGACTCGCCCAAGTCTGATGAAGCTGTGTTAGCATTGGCTAAAGTAGCTATAGGACATCTTGCGCTAGGACAACGAGGAAGTACCGATTTCCTTGCTCTTGGGTTGTCATCCACGGACTACATAGGGCATCTATTTGGGCCACTCAGTCAGGAACAACTCTCGAATCTCATACACTTAGACCGCATTCTCGATGAGTTCTTCGACTACCTCGATGCAAACGTAGGAGAAGGCCAGTGGGTTGTGGCTCTTTCGGCGGACCACGGTGTCGCTACTATGCCGGAATACGCACAAGAACAGGGAAATACATCAGCTCGTCGGATAAATGCCCGAGAGAAGGCCCGAGACCGTTCTAGCGTTCTGCAAGCTGCGGTAGCCGAGGGAGGGGCCCCAGAGGACATTGCTGAACGTCTCGCTAGGCAGCTAGAGGCGGAAGGAACTGTAGCGAAGGCGTACACGCACCAGGAATTAACGCTCGGCGAGCCAGTTGACTCGTTCGCTATCCTTTTCCGTAATTCCCACTACCCTGGACGAGGGCATGGTGCGCTCTCTCGCTATGGTGTCGAGACCCGCTATGGGGAAGGTGAGCTGTTATACAGCGCCAATGGGACTAGTCATGGAACACCCTACTGGTACGATCGACACGTCCCCTTGATTTTCTTCGGCAAGGGTGTTGATGCGGGAGTATCAGATGCACCCGCCTATACCACGGATATTGCCCCAACGTTGGCACATTTAGCAGGTATAGCAACAATGCCAGACGATCTGCATGGTAGGGTGATTTATACTGCCAGATAGCTAGAGGTTGCGAGTCTAAATACAGCATATGCCAGGTAGTCTAAGGTTTGCGAAGTGACCGCCGACAGATTATATAGAATATATATTCTATTTTTTGTCGCGAGAGATCTGGGTGTCAGGCAAAAACCATCTTAATCCGCCCAAGCAATCACGCTCTAGGCGCACTCTCGAGCACATTGTTCAAGCCTCCTTGGAGATTCTTGAGGAACAGGGCTACACAGCTCTCACGGTCCAGTCCGTGGTTGACCGGGCGAATTCGTCGGTTGGCTCCTTCTATGCTCGGTTCAGTGGTAAGGAAGACCTGCTGGACTACCTCGGAGAAAGGGTGTGGGATGAAGCCCTGGAACGTTGGGATAGCGCTGTGAAGGCTCGCGACTGGTCAGGAATCGATCTACAACACATCGCGGAAGGTTCAATGCGCCTTCTGGTGGATATTGGAGCGTCAAGAGCCGTTTACCTGCGTGCGCTGGATCAGGCACGAGGGATAGATGGATTGGCCTACAATAGGTTTCGAGATAGCGTACTAGGGGACGTGGCTGGGGTCCTGCTTGAGCGTCGGAGCGAAATGTCGCACCCGGAGCCGGAGCTCGCGGTGAGGCTCGGTCTTCTGGCGGCAGAGGGTATGATTGAAGCGGACCGGGTTGCTGATGGCCCGCTGCCAAGAGATATCCTAGCCAGCGAAGCTACCAGCCTGCTGCAGCACTACTTGACTGCTGGGAGCACACCTCAGGCTCCCATTAGATCATCTGAAGAAGTTGATTTCTTCGATATCTGGAGCTAACTGATTCGCCTAAGGCGGAGGTGACCAAAGTGCGTTCAGCCCGATGGACTGCGACTCGGACGATGAACCCTAGGTCTCTTGCTTGGTACTATCCCCCCGGTCCGGTAGTTTTTCTGTAGCTAAGTTTATGGTTAGGAGATGGCTTGCTTGACATGTTTGTGAAGAGATCAGGGATTAAATGAACGTCTGGGAGCCCTTTGCGAGGGCACTAGCTGCTCTCGTGATTGCGACAGCGGTGTTTGTACTCCCGGGTAGGGCGCAGGATACAGCAGAGCTGAACGGGATCGTCTACGACAGTACGTCTATGAGTCCGCTAGCTGGGGCCCGAGTGGGAGTAATCGGCACTAGCTCCGCGACGGTGGCTGGCCCAGACGGAAGATTTATCCTCGAAGGCATTGTAGCAGGAATACACTGGGTCTCATTCTTTCACCCAAGGCTTCAAGAGCTAGGAGTGAGTCCTCCATCGCGCCAGGTGACATTCCTCAGTGGTGAGACGGTAACTGTCGATCTTGCAGTGCCTTCAGAAACGACGCTACTTGCGGGTTGGTGTGTGATTGAGCAACCGGGACCTGGATATGGCGCGGTCTCAGGGATTGTGACGGATTCACTCACTGGTGTACCAATGCCTGGAGCACGAGTCACCTTGGAAGCAACAGTCACTCCAAGATTTGGCGTACGGACACCGACTGAGGTAAAGACGGACGACGGTGGTTATTTCCGTATATGTGACGTGCCTGCTGAAACGGAAATGAATCTCCAGCCCCACTTCGGGCGAAGCTCGGGGAGAACTGTGGTACTCTCGGTCGAGGCTGGCTCGGGTGAGACCCAGGATCTTGTGATGTTGGTATCTGCGGAAGGGACCCTCAGTGGTTATGTAGAAGACTTCGCTTCAGGAGATCCAGTCCAAGGGGCTTCCGTGATGGTAGCCGGTACCGAAGGTCTTGTCCTCACTGATGAAGAGGGTCGCTTCATAATGGACGACCTTCCTCCCGGTCGGCATCTAGTCACAACAGACCATATCGCCTTCGAACAGCGAACAGACTCGGTCACAATCTTCAGTGAAGAAGTTGTTGATATTGAAGTGCGGCTGGCTGTCGAAGCCCTTGAACTAGATGGTCTCGTTGTTACGGCCAGGACTCGATTCGGACGTACAAGCTTACTAAACGATGCCAAAAGGGCAGACTTTATCAGTCGAGAAGAGATAGAGGCACTGCTTCCGCGGACTACCGCAACCGTTGACCTACTCAGAAATGTGCAGGCACCGGGGTTGCGGATCCGCGAGATTTCTACGGTTGATGCAGTTACTGGTGTACCCAGGCCAGGTCTCTGCATCGAAGTTAGTCGACGGTCCGGAGGGCAGGGGTGTGCTCCAGCTGCAGTCTTTATCAACGACGTGCCAGTGCCTTATCCGGAACAAGCAATTATCGATATGGACCCTAACTTTATCGACCGGATTGAAGTACTGAATCCGGTCGATGCTTCGTTCCGTTTCGGTACAATCGCCGGTAACGGGGCGATTGTGATCTACACCAGGTAATCGAGCGACATCTAGGAGCAGGGCTTCATAGGTAATGTGGGGATAAAAGCTCTAGTTCTTCGGGGGCCAAGGCACAAACGAAGACGTTCGTTTGATGTATTCAGAGTATCCTGGCCGTGAGGCGCGCAGCCCGTCCTCAAGCATCGGTACCCCCGAGAAGCGCAGAAGCAGGAAGGTAATCAGAGCCGGCCCGACGATAGTCCAATACGCTTCGGCACCGACAGCTATCAGGTAGAACCCCCACCAAAGCACGGCCTCACCGAAATAGTTTGGGTGCCTACTGTAATGCCACAACCCTGTGTCGAGTACCTGCCCTTTGTTGGCGGGTGCAATCCGAAACAGAGCGAGTTGGTTGTCAGCGACCGACTCAATAGTTAGCCCGCCTAAGAACACAATTGTCCCAAAAACGTCGAAGAATCCGAGCGGCGCTTGTGAGGCTATAGAGCCGAGTATGGGCGAGGATATGACCCACAGTAGGAAGGCTTGAAACCAGAAAATGGTGAAGAGGCTAATCAACGGAAATAGCCTTCCCCGCGCTGTCCGCATTGCTGCATAGCGCGGATCTTCACCCTCCCGCCTGTGACGCACATATAGGTGGTAGCCGAGGCGGGCCGCCCAGAGAGTGACAAGGCACAAGACCAGAGTGCCGCGATTCGGGTATCTACCGTCTACGAGGTAGTAGGTCATCGCTGCTATTGCAAAGCCCGGGCCCCAGAATGGGTCTACTATGCTGGCATCTTTGAGTCGTAGGCTGACGAGCCAAAGCAGGGTCATTGAACCCAGCACGACGCAGAGGCCTGAGGCTGCAATAAGTGGGAAATCTGTGGTCATGTGAAAATCTTAGCTTAGTTAAGATAAGATTTTCACAACTTGTGACCATGGACCTAAGACAGGTGAACCGTTAGGAGTTCCCGGCTGGTCTGACAGGTTGCGCAGACAAGCCTACCGGTTGGAGGTTCTCCGCCGCCAAGTCCCGTTACTGTTCGGTAAACACTCATATGGTACTTCGCCCACTGCACGAACATTCTGACGCCCACCCACATGCATATCGATAAGATCATGTGCTCTTGGTCTCGATTGCTGGGCACCTCTGCCTTGCTCGGTGTTTTGGCTCTGGTTTCTTTGCCAGTATCAGCATTACAGGTTGATCGAGGCCGGCAGGGTGGTGATCTGGAAGGTGGTTATGATCATGAGTCGGCACCGGTCGCCAGAGCAGTTCAAACGGGCGAATCCTTAACCGTTGATGGACTTCTCGAGGAAGAGATCTGGTTGCAAGCATCCCCGATTTCTGAGTTTCTCCAGACCCTTCCGTTAGAGGGTGAATCCGTAACTGAGAGGACTGAGGTGCGCATCGTCTATGACGAAGACGCAATCTATATCGGTGCAGAGCTCAGCGATCGGAATCCAGTGACGACTCGATTAGCGCGTCGTGATTCTCAATTGGGTGATTCAGATTCATTTGTCTTTCTAGTCGACAGTTATCACGATCACGAAACCGGTTACCGTTTTTGGACAAACCCTTCCGGAGTGAAAGGTGATGCAACGGTAAGAAGTAATGGAACCGGTCGAGGTGATACATCGTGGGATCCAGTCTGGGACGTGGCGACTTCTGTGTCTGATTCGGGGTGGGTCGTAGAAATGCGCATCCCTTTCAGTCAACTCCGGTTTAGCCCAGAAGACCAACAGGTTTGGGGAATCCAGATCGAACGGAACATTCATCGGAACCAAGAGAACGCCACCTACCCCTTTACTCCGAACCTAGAGCGCTCCGGAGTTTCTCGATTTGGTCACTTGCATGGAATCGCAGGGATAGAGCCTGGCCAGCGATTGGAACTGCTCCCGTATGTCGTTGCTCGCGGCGAGTACCTTCAGAGCAAGCAATCCCTTGGTGTGAGTTTCAATAACCCTTACCGAAGTGGAGCAGATCACTTTGGAGGGACCGGTCTGGATCTCAAGTATCGACTTGCGTCCAATGTGACCTTGGACGCGACAGTCAATCCAGACTTCGGGCAGGTGGAGCTAGATCCGGCTGTGATCAACCTTACAGCTTTCGAGACACGTTTCTCTGAGCGCCGCGCTTTCTTTGTCGAAGGAGCGGGCATATTCAACTTCAGTGAAGGTGGACCGATGGGAAGTGTCGGTCGGCCTCCGCAGCTAGCCTACTCCCGAAGGATTGGCCGCTCACCAAGAGGTCGTGTTCCCTCAGATGCGGTCTTTTCCCAGGTCCCGAATGCCACAACCATCCTCGGCGCGGCAAAAGTTACGGGCCAAGTGGGCGATGGTTGGTCGCTGGGGATTTTAGAGGCAGTTACTGGAAAGGAAACGGGTTCTTATACCACTACCGATGGGGAAGCTCACGACATCCTGGTAGAGCCAGCGGCCAATAATTTCATTATGAGATTACGACGCCAGGTCGAGGGAGGGGCTACTCGGTTCGGAGTGATAGGAACAGCACTCAATCGTGACCTTTCGGGGACAACACTGGCAGACAGACTTCATTCTTCCGCGTACTCCAGTGGAATCGATTTTGCCCACGAATCGACTGACCGTATGTGGCTCTTTAGCGGAGCCCTCGCTGGTAGCTATGTGCGTGGCGATGCAGAGCAAATGTTGCGCACACAGCGGGCATCAGCTCGCTACTATCAACGACCGGACGCCGAGCATGTTGATGTGGATCCATTAGCGACGTCGCTGAAGGGTTTCTACGCGATGGGGTACATTGGCAAACAAGCCGGAACGTTCACGATGAGGAACGGCATTGCCTTCGTGAGCCCTGGTTTCGAGGTCAATGATATAGGGTTCCAGTCACACGCAGACCGCATCCTCTTTGATACACACTACCAGTTTAATGAAATAAATCCCGGGAAGATTCTGCGGTCCTGGAATGTCAGCATGAGCCCCGACGCTGTCTGGAACTTCGCAGGCGAGCGTGTCTTCGCGAACGTAAACAGTAGTCTTTCAGTCGAGTTCCTTAACTACTGGCGTACTTCGCTGAGGATTCAGGTCGACCCATGGACGGATGATGACCGTCTTACCAGGGGTGGGCCGATCGCTCGTTCTCCGAGCAGCTTTGCGGGGAACTTCAATCTCAATTCAGACGGAAGAAAAGCTGTAGTGCCTCGGCTCACGTACTCATGGAGATCGAACGATGCTGGTGATTGGAACAGGAGTGTGCAACTGAATCTAAATGCACGCGTTAGAGAGACGCTCCAATTTAGCATCGGCCCGTCCTATACCAGGTCGTACTCAACAGCTCAGTACATGCAGCGGATTGAGGATCCTCTGGCTCTTGCAACGTTTGGATCCAGATATGTGTTTGGTGAATTGGACCGGACACGGTTCTCGATGGTGACTAGGGTGAATGCCACATTCTCCCCCAGGCTTTCCCTTCAGTTGTATGTAGAGCCTTTCGTCTCAGTCGGAGACTATGGTGGACTGAAAGAATTTCGGTCCCCTGGAACATTTGACTTCCAGAAATATGG
>DLRL01000099.1:2497-2914 GCA_002501085.1 Gemmatimonadales bacterium UBA7889 | reverse complement strand
CCTGACGGAGCAGGACCCGCTGGCAACTTCCGGGTCTCTGACCGGGACTTCAGCTACCGAAGTTTGTTAGGGAATGCAGTGCTTCGGTGGGAATGGAGGCCAGGAGCAACGCTGTTTCTCGTGTGGCAACAACGTCGGATCAACTCGATCACGGGTCACGGACAGGACAGGGCATATCCATGGGTTGGGACCTTTGATTTAGGTAGAGATCTAGATGACATGTTTAACATTGCTGCAGACAATGTCTTGATGATTAAGGTTAACTATTGGATCAACCCGTAGATGGCCCGAAAACCGTTGATATCAGTGGATATTTGAGGGTCATCCGGGGGGTGAAACTGGTTCTTCTCAGGAGGTACAGTATGACCCGGATTCTATCGTTGATCGGTGTGGTTCTGGTGGTGGGGTGTGGTGGAC
>DLRL01000099.1:0-2188 GCA_002501085.1 Gemmatimonadales bacterium UBA7889 | reverse complement strand
GGTTCTGGTGGTGGGGTGTGGTGGGCCACCTGACGGACCATTTGAGACGTACTACGAAGGAGGTCAGTTGGTAATTAGAGGGACCTACAAGGGCGGGGAGATAGACGGACCTGTTGAGATCTACCTCGACAACGGTCGGTTGTGGGAGAAGACGACCTACAAGGATGGGGTTCAGGACGGACCATTTGAGAGTTACCACGACAACGGTGAGGTGAGGGACAAGGGGACCTACAAGGACAACGAGAAGTGTGGTGAGTGGTTGGAATGGGGTGAAACGACCACCTACGACCCCTGTTGAGAAGTGAAGAGAATTTGGTATGAGGGGACCACCAGATCGGGTTACGTCCTGATATGTCTAGGAAGTCTTCTGGTTGCTGAAACCACAACCTGGGGTTTTGCTACTGATCCCAAGGGAGTTTCGGGACAGGTATGGGGTTGGGTGGGATTCCTAATGATCTTGAGGGGTTGTTTCACCTTGATTTACCAACGCTCCCAGTCCGGTCAGAGAACGAAGAACGAGTGATTGTAAAAAATCAGGCGGCATCTTTCTTAGAGGAGAAGTAATCTTCATGAACCGATTCATTCCTATAGCGCGGCAACTCCCGGTTCTCTTTCTCCTCACTGGTTGCGGAAGCCAAGAACAGTCGGAAGCCGTAGCGCTCGACACACCTAGTGTCGAGGCGGCTCTGGACGAGATTCGGCCTGAGGCGATCGACCATCATATCCGGGTGCTCGCGGATGATTCTCTTGAGGGGAGGGCCCCAGGAACCCGTGGTTTCAGGGGAGCTGCCCAGTATGTGGAAACATCTCTCAGTGCCCTTGGGTTGGATCCAGCAGGTATTGATGGGACGTATCAACAGCCTGTCCCGCTTCGTGAGAGTCTTGTGATCGAAGAAGGGAGCAGCATGCGGATCTCTTCGCCTTCCGGTGTTGAGGAACTCGAATACGGCGTGGATTTCTACTTGAGCCCTGATCCTCTTCGGGAGACCGTGAGCGTCTCCGAGGCCGCTGTTGCTTTTGTAGGGTATGGAGTCAGTGCCCCCGGACTTGGCTATGATGACTACGCCGACATTGATGTTGAAGGGAAAATCGTGGCGTATCTTACTGGGGCACCTCCAGCATTCCCCAGTAATGAGAGAGCATACTATTCCTCAGGGGCAACGAAGCAGAGTGAGGCCATAGCTCGTGGCGCTGTGGGTATTCTCAGCTTCACCTACCCGGGGGATCCGAGGTTCCGATGGGAGGTCAATCTAGCGCGCTCAAAACGCGGGAGCTTTGCATGGCTCGACGATGATGGCAATCCGAACCGAGGTGATCTGGCGATCCTGGGCTCAGCCTCCCTCAATCACCCTGCAGCCCGCGCGCTTTTTGCAGGAGCACCAAAGCCCATTGAAGAAGCTTTCAGCGCAGCAGCGGAAAGCACACCACAGGCATTTGATCTAGCTACACGGGTCTCGATCGGTACAACGAGCAGTCACCGCAGGGTTGATAGCTGGAACGTTATAGCACGCCTTGAGGGAAGCGACCCTGTGCTTCGCGACGAGCACGTCGTGTACATAGCCCATGTTGATCACTTTGGGATCGGGGTCGAGGTAGACGGGGATGCCATCTACAATGGTGCCCATGACAATGCTTCGGGGACATCGATTGTCCTTGAGATCGCTCGGGCGTTTGCGAGCCTAGAAACAAAACCTCGGCGGTCAGTTCTGTTTTTGATCCCGACGGCAGAAGAGTGGGGGTTGCTCGGCTCTGACTATTTCGTCGAGAATCCGACGGTGCCCGGGGCGAGCTTGGTTGCGAGCTTCTCTTTGGACATGCCGTTCCTCTTTCATCCGCTACGGGACATTGTTCCATATGGGGCGGAACACTCGACCCTGGCTTCACCGGTCCGTGCTGCATCAGAGCATCTCGGACTAGCGATCGGGCCGGATCCAATACCCGAACAGGTCCTGTTCATCCGGAGTGACCATTTCAGCTTTGTAAGACGCGGCATTCCATCGCTGTTCATCAAGAGCGGTTTTGAGACGGGGGATCCAAATTTAGATGGCGGAGCAATCAATACGGCGTTCCGCCAAAACCTGTATCACACACCCTTTGATGAGGTTGACCAAGGCTTCGATTTTGAAGCAGGTGCTGCGCATGCTCGTGTGAACTTTTTGACTGGCTACATCATAGCTCAGGAAACGGC
>DLRL01000073.1 GCA_002501085.1 Gemmatimonadales bacterium UBA7889 | reverse complement strand
ACGACCGTGAGAACCAGGAGTCCCTTCAGTTTGCCAGCGAGTACATCAACCATTTCCTGCAGGGCAATGCCATTCCGGGTATCGAATTTGAGTACATGGCCGCACAGGCGCTGATGCAGACCATCGACTTGGATCTTGTGAACGAGGCGGCGCGAGCCAACTTGGACCAGGCCAACCGTGTCGTGCTTGCCAACGCTATTGATAAGCCCGGACTGACCACTCCTTCTCAGACCGACTTCGAGCAGGTCTTTGCCGGCGTGACCAGCATGGAAATCGAACCATATGTGGACACCACGCTCGACGAGCCACTGGTGCCCGAACCCCCTGAACCCGGATCAATCCTTTCCGAAAGTGTGATCGACGAACTGAACATGACGGTCTGGACTCTATCGAACGGGGTCACTGTTTGGCTGAAACCGACGGACTTCAAAGAAGATGAAATTGCCATGCAGGCGACAAGTCCCGGCGGGTGGTCCAATTCGAGCTTGGAGGATCATCAGTCAGCAGTGATGGCTGCGGGGCTGGTCGAGCAAGGTGGCGTAGGTGCTTTCTCAACGATCGATCTCCAGAAGGCGCTTGCAGGCAAGGCGGTCCAGGTGTCCCCATCCATTGGCCAGAACACCGAAGGTATGAGTGGCTCTGCATCTCCCGAGGACCTTGAAACGATGCTCCAGCTGGTTTGGCTCTATTTCACGTCGCCACGCCAAGATGAAACGGCTTTCCAAGCATTCATAGCTCAGGGCCGGGCAGTCCTGGAAAATCTCGGATCGAACCCGATGGCGGCATTCGCAGACACCTTCAGCGTGACCATGGCCCAAGGACATCCAAGATCCCGCCCACTTTCAGTAGCCGTTCTGGACGAAATCGACCTAGAAACTGGGGTCGATTTCTACAGGGAGCGTTTCGCCGATGCGAGCGACTTCACATTCGTGTTTGTGGGAGCCATCGACTTAGACATCATGCGTCCGCTAGCCGAACAGTACTTGGGTTCACTACCCAAAATAGAGAGAGTAGATAGTCATGTAGACTTAGATATCGACCCACCGGACGCACATATTCAGAAGACCGTGCGTGCGGGAGTCGAGCCACAGAGCCAAACGATCATGGCCTTCAGCGGCCCGTTTGATTATACGGCTCAAAACCGCGTGGGAATGCGCGTGATGGCCCAGGCCCTAGAGATACGACTGAGAGAACGGATGCGGGAGGATCTTGGTGGCACTTACGGTGTGGGGGTGACTGGAGGCTACGAGCAGATCCCAGAAGAGAGCTATACCGTTACAGTTGCATTCGGATCGGATCCACTACGTTCCGAGGAGTTGCGCGGTGTAGTATTTGAGGAACTCCGCAAACTACAGGTCGAGGGACCAAGCCAGGAGGACGTCGATAAAGTGGTCGAGGGAGAGCGACGCACACGCGAGACAAATGTGCGGCTAAATCCCTATTGGGCAGCCCAACTCATCGGGGCTAAGGCGTCGGGTCAGGACCCCCGTTTCCTGCTCGATACAACAACCATCGATGCCGTCACCATCGAATCGATCCAAGAAGATGCACAACGTTATCTGAATGAAGATCGAGTGGTGATCGTAACGCTGTTACCAGCTGAAACGATCGGGAGACCATAATAAATGCAGCCGAATAATCTGATTCTCATGCATCTCGATAAATAATCTTCATGTCTGGTCGCTCAGTGAAATAGTAGTGCACCCAGATATAGAGATGACTGAATAACGCTATCG
Source organism: Gemmatimonadales bacterium UBA7889 (assembly GCA_002501085.1). Classification (GTDB taxonomy): domain Bacteria; phylum Gemmatimonadota; class Gemmatimonadetes; order Longimicrobiales; family Gaopeijiaceae; genus UBA1142. Next base: position 27,798 of record DLRL01000073.1, on the reverse strand, counting down.
ATAGAGCTGCCTTTGACTGGAGCAGGAATCCCGGAACCCAAACCAGGAAGAATCCAAACGTATACATACCGTTTCGAGTGTACTTGAAAATTCCCTGAGCTACGAACGGTCTTAGCCTGTATTCCTCCGGGTAAAAATGATCTATCCCAAAAGCCCGGTCGAATCCGAAATATTTCTTTACCGAATAGAACAAATAAACGGCTGGAATCAGGAATATCGCTGATAGCAGATAGGAAAAAGTGGAGTCGAGGTTCAATGTCATCCTGCTCGAGATCGCAAGCAGGACAATCAGTACGGGTCGAGAAAGTCCAAGAATCGAGAAACCTGTCTTATAGACGCTGAAGGCATTTTCTCCAAACAGCTTTGAGAGTCCTCGGTAATGCAGTTCAGACCGCCAGCAAACAAGCACGTAACATTGATGAATGACAGGCACCCAAATCGCAAAATTGGCCCAGGCAAGAGTACTGATTCCCCAGAGATCGCCATTGAGAATAGTCGGATCTCTTTCTAGATAAGCGTAGAGAAAGAATAGCAATCCACCCAATACCAGAATATGCCAGTGTTGATGCTTAAATATTTTCATGGACTTTTTTTAATGAGCCTGCTTCCAAGCAATTAGTGTCTCTGCAACTCTTCGTGCCCTGGATGCTCTAAGGTATCGGCCGGACTTGAAAAGATTCTTTGATTTGGCAGTGCATCAAGATCAACAATCTTCCCGTCCAGAATTACGGTATCCAGTACACGAATGTTGCGGATGTCTGCAAGCGGATCCGCACCCAGAATTAACACATCCGCGAGCTTTCCATTCTCAAGCGTACCCAATTCATCAAGCATGAGGCACGCCATCGCACCATTCTTTGTTACGGCCACGATGGCCTCCATAGGAGTCATCCCCAACTCTACCAGCCCCTCGGTCGCAAGCACGCTCCCCGTTCCGAAAGATTGGTTCAGCGCCTTCTTGGGGTTGCGCCGGAATTCAGGCGCTGAGCCGAGGTAGTTGTCAGTGCCGATCGTCGTCACACATCCAGACTTGATGAGTTTTTCGGCGTTCTTCCGACGAATCTCGATACCTTCACCTCTCTGCCGCGCTTCAGCTCGCAACTCAGCAGAGGTTTTTATCCGCTCTTCAGTGACGTCCTCTGCCTGTTCGTCTTCGTTTTCCTCTCGGTCCGCCTGCTCCTTCAGATGCTCCGCCCATGGCTCACCTGTGATTGTGTTGGAAAGCATGGCACAGATGGTACCCCGTCGTTCAATCTCCTCGGCCAGAGCATCGGATATGACGCTGGGTAGTACCTCCGGGTGTTGAATGAGATCGATGCCTGACTCGACCGAAATCCGCAGACCTTCTGGGCTTGTCGAGTGTGTCTCAGCCACCAGTCCCCGCTTGTGTGTCTCCTCGACCATGACCTCTTGGGCTCGAGGGCTGAATCCGATCATAATCGGATTCGAGAAATGGCTCGTACCACCGAACTTGATGAAGTCCGGACCCTTATCGAGATACGCGTTCACCGCTACACGGAGATCCTCTGGCTCCATATGCATCCACTCCTCTCCGGAGCCCTGCGTGATGAAGTCATTGAACTGCTCTTGAAACAGCGTGAGGCCCGTCTCACGAACGAGCGAAAAGGTGATCGAATACGGGCCACCCCACCCTACGATGTTACCGGCCACAAGCATTCGAGGGCCGACCACCTCACCTCTCTTGATCGCATCTCGTACTTCGATGAGCGGTAAGAGAGATCCATAACTGTCCCGGACCGTAGTGAATCCATGCTTGAGCTCAAGCTGAGCCGACTCAAGCGTCAGATCAGCATTGCGCGACTCGTAGCGGACAATCGTCTCACCTGCCCCATAGAGGGAGAGGTGCACGTTACTATCGATGAAGCCCGGCGTAACAAACTTTCCCGTACCATCAATCACCTGGGCACCGTTCGGAACATCGACGTTGCCAGCTGGTCCCACTGTACTGATCCGGTTTCCGGTCAGAACGATGGTTCCGTTCACGAGTGGTGGGCCACCGTTTCCATCGATGATTGTTGCACCAACGATGGCGATCGTACCCTGGCCCACTAGCGAGACGGGTAAGACCCCTGCGAGTGCGAACGCAAGCAGGACAACGAAAGAATAAAATGCGGAGCGCCTCGTCATGATTGATCCTCCTGTGCGGCGACGGGGAGGTCAGATTACCGCTAGAGCGTGTAGGCTGCCACCGTTCCAACGGTATACTTGCCTATCCTGACCTCCTGCATCCTCTGCTCCTATATCTATCTATCGCCAGGGTGCCTCCTGAACACCACCAATATCTAGGATCGGGTGCTTCTCTCCGGTCATCTCCCAATGCACAAGTACGGTGGGGATCACACCAGCCGAGTAGAAATCATCAAAAAAGCGCCTGATGGTAAAGTCATCTCCATTCTGTAGCGCTTCCTCTGCCAATAATTGTTCGATCTGAATCTTCCCTGCCACATAACTCGTACCGTAGCCAGGCTGGCGGAGGTAAAGATGCTGTTCACCACGCACTAGGTCACCATCTGGCAGCCAGCCACGTGGAGTCCACTTGCCCGCAAAATCAACAGCTTCTTCCATCACAAACTCATGGCCATGCAGCATCAAACCCGATGTTGCTCGAGCAGCTCTCTGAGCCAGCATGATCCAGACTAATTCACGAGCCCGTGGTGAATTTTCATCCAGCAAACCCAAGTGCATGAACATTTCCTCAACACCGGTAGCGAGACCCTCGGAGCGATGGTCATAGATATTCGAGAGAGACGGTGTCGCTCGAATAGGGCTCTGATGTGGGGCTTCTCTCATGCGCGCGAGTTCGATCCAATGGTGCATATGCGGGCGAAAGGCATCCGGATCTCGATAGATGACCTCCTGAAAGAAGTTCCGAATCTCTTCCGGCTCAGCAGGCGTGAAAGAACCGTTGACGGCGCGTAAGGCAGCATCCGTCCAGTCTTCGATGGTTTCGATTTCCTCCCGCTCGAGGAACGCCATATAGAGATCTACAGATTCGTTGAGTCGGCGATCGTACTCTGCCGGGCCTTGAATACGTTCGAGTTCAGGAAGATGCCGGTTACGGTTCTCCTCCAGTCGAAGCGAGGAGTGCGAGCGGGCAAGTTCCCGCCTCATCAGGGTGACTTGTTCTTCCCATGAAAATGGAGATAAGTGGACGTTGTGCATGTACCACGTGTATGCATCGCTGCCCACACCAGACCGACCTGTCTTTCCTGGAAGTTCCGACGCGACCCAATCGGCGAATTCGTCTGATGCCTGGGCTGCGTTGGCCAGAGCGCGGTCTAACATATCGCTCGTCCCCGCAACCTGTTCACCATACGCTCTTAGGTCTGCAGCCTGACCACGAAATGAGCGAATCCCCGCCTCCCACAAATCACGTGCATTGCTCCCTGCTAGGTTTTCCCGAGCTTGCTCGAGTAAAGCTGGAATCGCAATGAAGCGTTGCCCTAAATCGGCCGCGTCATCCATCGAAAGGGGGTGCTGATATATCCACGTATCAATCCAACCGTGGGCGACCGGACCCTCATGCGCGGGCACGTCGCTTTCGGACAGATACATGGTCGCATAGAACGCGGGATCACGAGCCCATGGCCTTCGAACCTTATGATCAAAATCCAGCCCGTTCATTTCCGCACGAATGAGATGCCAGTCGATCTGCTGATCTACCGGCCAATTTTCTATATCGAATGACCACAGCCGATCTTTCCACGCTCCGAGTTCTTGTTGTTGCCGAGCCATAGCTGTCGCGGTGTAGTCAGGAACCCCATCGATGAACTCCGGACGCTCGAACTCGCGCCATTCACCAAACAGATCAACTAATTCGTTCCACGATGACTGTCCATCAAGTTGAACGGGCAAGGCAAGAAGCAGCGCGGCTGCGAAGAGCATGGCAGTACGGCTCATAAAGCTGGCTCCAGATTGTGGGGTGAAACGGATCGCGACGATGCGATCACGGACACCGAAGAGCAAGCCTAGTCATACCAAAACCATTCCCGTGCATGTGCGAAAAACCTTCACACATACACGGGAATAGGCTCTTAATTCGCGGGAGGTACCGCCTGCCAGAGTTCATCCCTATGCGATGTGTACATCGACCACATGGGGTGGTCCATCGGTGCTGCTGCAAAGAAAGCAGCTTCGAAATCATCCATGTTATCCCATGTTTCGTGGAGCCATAGAATCTTCCAGTTGAAGCGCCCGCCAGTGTTGTGCTCTAGAACTACATAGCCTGCAAGAAGGTCATCGGCTATAGCACGTTCGAGCACCGGGTACATATCGTCTTCCCATATCTGACTCCACCGCGGCAGCTCAGCACGGTTCACCTGAAATTGTGCTTCGTATACGTACTGAACAGTCCCTGTATTTTCTGGAACATTGCGGCGGCCAATCGTCCAAACCTCATCAGTGTGCGCTTGGATCATACGGTTTTGGCGCTCAGACCCAGACGGATTTGACTCCATTAGCCGCGTGTTAAGAACCAACGCTGCAGTCTTGGATTATTACAAATCAGTATCGAGCAACGGCCATCTCATGTTTTTGACTTAATGTTGGGGCTTGGGGTTATCGCTCTTTCCTCATCCCGAGGGTTTTAATCCGGAGACTCCAGCCCTGCTCCTCGTCAAAAGTTGTTCGCCAACAGCCCGATAGCCTTCGTCGATTGCCGCATCTGTGTGGGGCGTCGCAGCAGCATCTGAGTTCGCGATCGAGATACGACCGAAACGTTGACGGCCAATGACGCAGGGCCGGTCGTCGTCCTCGAACAACGCCCATTCGATCGGGTCGTCCAACGTGTCATACGAGTATGCATATCCATGAGGCCAACGGTTTACCGTGATCGCTTCGATATCCCGCGCAGGATCGAATCCTCCACCGGAAAGCGCGCGTCCGATCTGATCCCTGATATTGTGCTCGAACGTCTCGAAGGTAGTCTCCAGAAGATCCCGACGACCGCGTCGATGTTGCTCCTTCTTGGGAAGACCGGGCGCACAGGGTGTGCGCGTCATATGGAGAACCATTGGGTCTTCAGGCGACCGTGGTGGGTTGTAGTCTCCAATCTCTAGGGCACGGCCGAGGCTGAAGTTCGAGTGATACATACCGGGACAAGTCACGCTCCTGACACCTAGATTTGTGAACGCTGTCCAGTTCCGTATTAAAACGTTGGTGTACACGATGGGCATGCGTTCACCGTAGCCAAGCGCTGACTTTTGCTCTGGTGACATCTCCGGGCAGATGTAGGGGATCATGTCGTTGTGGCATGCCATGACCACATGGTTCGCATGAACCGTCCTCGCTGCCCCATCCTGCCCCACATACGTCACTTCTACTTCGGATGCATTCTCCGGACTTCCACGATGTTGGACCCGGACTACCGTGCTATTAAGCCTGATGCGCACAGATGAGTCATCCCGATCAAGCCGCGAGTAATCGAGGTGAGCCATGATTGAGTCCTCCAGCGTCGACCCCGGAAGCGCGTCGGGGATCATAGCCCGTACAAGGAGGCGAGCGAGTGTCGCGTTACCATCGGGAAGCTCGATGGTGGGACCACCACTGAACTGTCGTTCACGTCCATGCTGGCCGCCACCAATGTGGGTAAGCGGTCCAACTCGAGACAATGGTTGTAGGTCGAGCTGCTGAAATCCCGGATAACCCATAGCCCAAGCATAGAGCGCGGGCAGCGCATCGATGCCAACACAGAACAAGCCTTTCGGTCTGTCGTCGTAGAATGGAATGACTCCCGGCCCGACACGAGCGTGGTCAAGGAGGAAAGTTGCATAGCTCATCCTAGCGAGCCTCGTCTTCCGCTCTCCATCAGAAAGACCAGACCATCCGTCTACCGTGGCGCCGATCTCTTCAAGCCTCACGATGTCTCGCCGCACATTCTCAGATAACGGGGTCTGAGCGAGCCATCCCTGTCGGTCGCCATTCGACCCAAACCCACCCGCAGACCCTGTCACGAGACGATCTTCCCCGAAGACTTCTTGGCTGAAGAACGTGCTTCCCGTCAAATCCAATGATCTATAAAAGCTCCGACTTGTTGCGTCAGCAGCCTCTGCTCGTTCGAGATCCAGACCAACCGCGGCTAGTAAGGTGCGAGCGACCGTTGAGTAGTGATGAGTAGCCTCAAGGTTGGAAGTGCCACCATTCAGTAAGAGAGTGCGATCACCGTATGAAAACTCGTTCCGCTTGGCGTGACCTCCGAAATCGTCGTGGTTATCAAGGATCAGGACCCGAGATCCTGGCCCGGCGTTATCGTGGAAAAAGAACCCAGCGGACAAGCCGCTCAACCCTCCACCTACAACGACCATGTCATAGCGCTCGCCCGAGTCCTCCCCAGCCCATGTGCGTCCGTCACGGAAGCCATGGGCGACCTCAAAGGAACCTGTGTGGCTGCCCCGCATACCCGTTTCCGCTGGCGGATAATACGCCTCCTGCGGACTACTATATCCGAACCAAGGATCAGCAGACTTATCGAGTTTCTGCGAGGACAACATCGACCCACCAACAGTCACAGCGACCCCGTTGAGGAAGTCGCGGCGGGTAATGTCCCGGCCCATTCCGAGTTCGTGATCATAGGCCTTCGACATCATTGTCCCCCTGCACCGAGGTCTAGTAGGGTGATCGACACGAGCTTTGCCCGAAACGGCCATCCCTGTATCCGCGCCAACTTGCAGAGGTACAGTCGATCAAGCCAGTTCAGCTTCCCACTCGGGCGAGGAGAGGGCACGGTCGACTATCTTAGCAATCTGAATGTCTTGGATCGCAACCCCTGTGAGATCCACAACTGTGATTTGGTCTTCGCTTGTCCGACCAATTGTGGGATTCTTAATCACTTGCCCCAATTCCAGAATGGAGCCTTCCCTAATCTGTCCTCCTTGGACCGCGGCACAACATTCGCCGTGATCAACACATTGCGAAATGCTGTCCGCGACGACTAGATCCGCCTTTGCCAAGAGTTCAGCTTCGAGTTCCTGCTTTCCGTAATCGTCTGAGCCCATCGCGGTAATGTGCGTTCCTTCTTGCACTGAATCAGCGCGAATTAAGGGATTCCTGGCAGAAGTCGTGGTGACTATAAGATTGCATTGTGAAACCAGATCATCGAGTACCTCTGCTGCCTTGATTTCCAGCCCCCACGTCCGAATCCGCTCTCGAGATTGAAGATCTTCAATCATACACTGCACTTTGGTCGAATCCCTACCCCAGATGAAACAACTCCTACAGTCAATAACATCACGCAACATTTCGAGTTGCATCCTGGCTTGGACGCCAGTTCCGACGATGCCAATGTGATGGATGTTCCCCGCAGCCAAGTGCTTTGCTGCGACTGCACCAGCAGCCGCAGTACGCATATCAGTGAGCCAACATTTATCCAATAAAATGAGCTTGAGACCTCCGGTCTTCTGACTGAAGACCAGAAGCAGCCCGTCACTGACCGGCAGCCCCAATTCCGGATTTTTATAGAACCCTGAGGCCATCTTCAGGACATAGTAGTCGTCACCGGAGACAAATCCGTACTTGATGTGAACGTCACCTGGCGGGTCATCAAAATGAAGAAATCCAACCGGTGGAACCTTAACCCGACCTTCCGAATAAAGAACAAATCCAGTTTCAATCTCCCGGATCAGCTGCGGGATATCTATCAGGCGCTTGATTTCATCGAGCTTGAGCACAGTGGCCATCGGCATGCCTTATTTCGGGAATTCCGAATGATAGATCGTCACGACTGATGCCAAGGCATCTGGTCGCCTAGACGCTACCGCCCCGGACCAAGAAGCACGGCATTCATGAAGAGCAGCTCGGTGGCTTCGGTATATGCCCGGTAGTTGGGGTCCTCGGCAAAAGCAACGATCTGGCCACTGCCATACGACTCGTACATCAGGAATGCCTTATTTGCGAGCTGTGGGCGCGCCTCGTCCCACACAATGCCACTCAGCACCAGATTATCGAGATCTCCGTAACGACCTACATTTGTGCCGTTGTCGAGTGTCATCGGTGTGAAAACACGGTTGCCTTGCACCAGTACCCCGATTTCTCCATCAGTCCCTGAAGACAGCCAGTGTTCGGTATCTAACAGCGTCCTCAGGATCGCACCCGGAACCGACTCAGGACCCTCATCCTCAGGCACAATTTCCTCTAGATACTCAATCGGTTGATCAGGCGTCTCACTACTCGGAGGATCATCACCTACGGCCCTGCCTCCCCTGCGCTCGGCGGTCGTCGAAAGTAGCTCAGCTCGAATCGCCCACGCTGTGGATGCTGCCATTGTGATCATCGTACCACCATTGGACATCCAGTTGCGCAGCTCCCCGACCATCCCCGAGTTCACCGCATTTGAGTAGTTGCCGCTCGGAAAGACAATGACGTCGTAGTCGGCGAGATTCGCCCGCCCGAGACTCGACGCACGTACAGCTACAGTTGGCTGCGCATAACGCTGCTCTAGGACATATCGGGCGAAGCCAACAGAATTTGTCTGACCAGGAGAATCGTATACGAGGAGTACGCGGGGAGAGCGCAGAGCACGGACGCTGTTGCTTCCGAGCGACGCACCCTCTTCAACATAGGAGTCATCGATCGGGATGACCTCTGCTCCATGAGCAGAAGCGATTCGACCAAGTCGTTGTTGAAGGTTTGCATCGTTCTCAGCTGTCCGCACGATTGCGGTGCCAACAGTGTATTCGCGTCCGCCAAGCGTGAACTCAGCACCGGCTGCGCGCACTCTGATTCCGTCACGAAGAGCTTCTGCTACTGCACTTGCGGCACTTGTTCCCCAGGGCATCAGGTAGCCTACGCCGGCTTCGGGCAGGGCAGTATTGGTCAGTGCGCTGGTCTCAGTGACCAGGGCGCCGGCCGCTCCCGTAACGCCATCAGCGACTAAGACCTCGACGTCCCAGAGTAGTGATTGACTCCAGGCCGTGAGATCGTAGATCTCGTCAGACTCGCGTCGTGCGCGTCGATCGATCTGCCTCTGGACAAAGGCTTCGTCCATCGGCACGTCGGGATCGAGCAGGTTTCGAACAAAGCGATGTGCCGCCTGATCCATCGGCACGATGAAGGTGCCCCTCTGTGGTAGTTGCCGGTCCTCAATAGTTACGGGACCGTCCGCCTCGCGGACCTCGATGCCATTCTCGAGAAGCATGAATGCTAGCCTTCTGGCCATCCCCGGGTCATGCGCGGAGTGGAGTACGTATTCCGCCGGTCCCGCTCGTCCGAGATCTATACCCTCCCGTCGGAAGGCAAGATAGTCGGTGAGGATACGCTCCCGGTTCCTCGCTGATGTCTCGGCCGATGTGATCGCGGCTGTGAAGTGGTGCAGAACGCCATCTCCGTATGTCAGTAGATCGCCGTCTGACCTTCGCACTACCTGCCCGCGCGCTGAGGCTTGCTCATAAGTCATACCCAGCGCACCATGGCCCATAGGCCACATGTCAACGTAGCCAGGATAGAAGAGGTCGTAGACGTCCCGGTTGAAATACGCGAATCCGCGCTGGTCAAAGATCCTGGCATTGGCGCGTCCGAAGACGTCCATCAGCGCAATCTGGCGCTCGCCATACCAGGGATTAGCAGGTGGCGCCGTTGGTGGAAAGAAGTAAGTCGAGTTTCCACCCATCTCGTGCAAATCAACAACGATATGCGGCCAGAAATCGAGAAAGACGTCGACCTTGCCCTGGGTCTCTGGCTGACTCTGAATGAAGAGGTCCCGATTTAGGTCAAAGAGGTAGTGGTTCACCCGGCCACCCGGCCACGGCTCGTCGTGCTCTGCTGAGTACGTTGCCTCGTTCGGCCATCGCGCCCTTGCCATCGTATTCTGTAAGACGAAACGAGCCCGGCCGTCGGGATTTTCCACCGGGTCGATCAAAACTAGGGATTCATTAAGAATCATGTCGACTGTTGGATCGCCCTGCGCGGCCAATAGGTGGTACGCCTCCGCCATCGCTGCACCGCTTGAGCTGATCTCATTACCGTGAACGCCATGCATGAGCGCCGTTACCACAGGCAGATCGGCAATGAGAGCATCGGCTTCAGCTTCGGAGAGACCGTCGGGCTGAGCCAGCCGCACGAGCCCGGCCTTTACGTCATCTAGGGCAGCAATGCGCTCACGTGACCCAATGACCAGGATGACCAGTGGTCGTCCCTCCCAACTCTCTGCATACCGAATTAGTTGTGTGCGATCCCGTGCTGCATCTGCCAACGCCTCGAAGTAGCGCACCACCTGATCCGGCGGAGTGATTTCTTCTCTGAAGTCGTGACCCACGACGTCCTCAAGAGTGGGGATCGACGGATCGTATTGCGTACCAGGAGCGAGTTCTTGAACCTGGGCGGAGAGCTGAATCGCAGCGGCCAACGCGAGCGTACCTAGCATGATTCTAGTCCGGATAAGTTACGGAAAGGACAGGCAATATAGTGAGGATACGGTCTCTCCGCGGTACTCTACTTCGGAAAACCATGTAAGAATTCCAACCTGTCCAAAAACTGTTCCCACGCGGAAGCTAGCTCAGGGTAGAGCACTCAGTTCAGTTATCTGATCACATGGCCCACATAACGATGAACGACAACGGAAGAGGAATCGGTGATAACACGAACACATGAACGAGCTTCATTTTGGAATCAAGGGATGCGTGCCGCCCCGATAGTCATAGGGCTAGCTATAACAGCCATGACCACTCAAGCACTTGTTGCGCAACAGAACGCCACGCATCAGCTACCACTTTCGGCAGAGAACATCCACTGGGGCTTCTACGACGCCTCCCTCGAGCCTGTGGTAACAATCCGCTCTGGAGATAGTGTCTACTTCGAAAATCTGCTTGCTCGCGGGCTGCAACGTCTGCGATTAGCGGGGATCTCGGAGGATCGGTTCCTGCCGTCCATGCTCAATGTTGAGGAAGAGGAGACAGTCCGTGTTGGCTCGCACCCGCTGAATGGCCCGGTGTACATCGAGAACGCAGAGGCCGGTGATGTGTTGGAAGTTCGCCTCGTCGACATCGGATTCTTGGCAGACTACGGAGTCAGTGGATTCTTGCCTGGTGGAGGTACACTCCCGATGGACTTTCCTTCGGCTGCGCTGCGCGCCTTCGAAATCGATACCATCAATGGCACCATAACCATGACGGGTGTGGAAGGAATAGAAATTCCTGCACGCCCATTTTTCGGATCTATCGGGGTGGCACCTCCCCTACTGCGTGGGCGCATTAACAGTACTGCCCCCGGCTATCACGTCGGTAATTTAGACAACAAAGATTTGATCGAGGGCACGACACTCTTTATGCCTATCCACGTAGACGGAGCCCTGCTATCGATTGGTGACGGGCATGCGGCTCAGGGTGACGGTGAAGTGACGGGTACCGCGATTGAAGCGTCTCTATACGGAACAATCGAAGTGATCCTACACAAAGACCGCACCCTCCAGTGGCCTCGAGCTGAGACACCGACGCACTACATATCTATGGGGCTAGATCCTGATCTTGATGAGGCGGCTCGGATGGCCACACGTGAAATGGTCAGGTTTCTGGTGGAGGATAAGGACATGGAACCAGGAGATGCCTACATCCTATGCTCAGTTGCACTCAATCTACACATCACCCAGCTGGTCGATGGCACGAAGGGTGTCCACGGGATGCTATCGAAGGACCTATTTCGCTAGCTGAGCTAGCTAGAACTTACTTGGAATGATCTCAATGCTGTCAGATACCAAGAAAGCCTTGCCCGCGAGTATTGCCCGCGAACAAGGCTTTCCTAGCACATCTTTGCGTTAGGAGAGTGTGAAATCACTCACTTCTGTGCTTAGTCGTCTCCAGCTGCCGTAAGGCCGTTGTAAACACCAAGCAGGACACTTGCGATTGCGACACCGGCGATGACGATGGCGATGTTGGTTAGAAAACCATGCAGAATCCCACCAAGATATGGAATGTCCATCAACGCTCCGTCATTGGGAACTGCCCGCTCCCCACCAGCATCTGCAATCCCCGGCAGGAGGACGGCCAGTACGTAATAAGCTATCCGAGTTGTAACATCTGCAACCGGATACATGAATCCGCTAACGAGACCAAGCACCATTAAAGTGAGTGCGTAGTACCCAAACATATCCGGAAGAAGTACTGCAGCGAGTACAGCAACCACTGATATCCACCACAAGACTTTCTGACTCATATGACGACCTCTCGTTGATGTTTCGCAACAAATGACTGAACTACAGCTTAACCGCGACCCCTTGTATATAAGTCAGCGAGGCGCTCCAGTAAAATCGAGCGCCCGGACCCGATGACTTTCGCTGTCTGTTACGTAGACGACTCCCTCATGGACGCACACACCGTGCGGACGATCAAGCCGACACTGATGGGGATCCCCGTCCGGGCCATCGCCCCTCTCGCCCGTTCCGAGAACCGTCTCGATCAGCCCTGTGTCCAAGCTCATACGACGGATCACATGGTTTTCCGTATCGACTATATACAGGCTGTGATCGGCAACTGAGTACGCGATGCCCTTAGGTCCGTTGAAGGTCGCAGTCATTGCTGGCCCTCCGTCTCCCGTAAAACCTCTCTCGCCAGTTCCAGCAATCCGGTAAAGACGTCTCGCCCCTAGGTCGAGCTGAAGCACTGCGTTTCCCTCGCGTAGCACGAGGTAGGCGTTGCCCTGATCATCGGTATCAATGGAACGGGGGCCCCTTAGTGTTGTGCCCGCGAGCGGGGCCTCATCCGGTGTGGTTCCTCGCTCTCCTGTGCCAGAGAGCGTCACAATTGTGCCGGTATTCATATTTACATCGCGAACGCGCCCGTTACCGATGTCGCACACGAGCAGGTGACCCTCAGCATCAAAAGCGATGCTGTGCGGTTGTCGGAGCTGTGCCTCGGCAGCCGGCCCACCGTCGCCTGAGAAACCCGCCTCGCCCGTACCCGCTACGGTGGACACGAGTCCAGTTTGAGCATCAATCCTGCGGACTACATGCGCATCCCGTTCGACCACAAATAGATTGCCGTCTGGATCGAAACGGATCTCGTGCGGAGCCGAGAAAGAGGCGTTCAGCGCCGGCCCACCATCTCCGGTGTAAGCTTTCTCGCCGTTGCCGGCAATCGTAGTCAGGCGTTCCGTGCCCAGATCCAACCTACGAGTTCGTCCGGTATCAACCTCGCAGAAGTATAGGGCACCATCAGGGCCAACGACCACGCCATATGGGTTGTTTACAGGGGTCTGAGACCCCTGTAGGCCCTGCTGGCCTTCCGGTTCATATCCGGCAACTCCGGTCCCCGCAATCGTACGGACCTGGCCCTGTCGGGCGAAGGCAGGCCGCGGGTGCATGCCCATGACAGTGGCTAGCAACCCGGTTTGAAGAAATCGGCGGCGCGTGTAGTTGACCATAGGGAGTATCTAACCCGTGGGAACCATGCAAGGTTGAACGGCTATAGTAAGTCCTGCAACTGTAATTATGAGACGTAAGCTATGAGAGCCAAGACAGTTCTGTTGCGTATTCTTGCCGGGCCCGACGGCAGATTACGTCTTGGGTGGCGGCTTTTCCTCTTCTTGATCCTCGCTCTCTCAATAGCCGTTCCTGTCCTCTTCCTTGATATCTACTTATCTGGCACCCCCACTGATCTCGGTTCATCAGTGGGAATCTTGCTGGGTTCTATTTTAGCAGGATGGTGGCTGCTAACTCGTGATAAGCGGGGCTTTTCCGCACTCGGTTTCTACTTTTCCAGTGACGCAATAAAGGAGTCAATTCGGGGGGTAGCCCTTGGGATTGGAATAGGGGTGGCTGTAATCACCGCAATATTCCTTTTGGGAGGCGTGAGGTGGACCTCTGAAAGCGGCACTATTTCTGGGTGGCTACTAGGAGCATTTTCAGCTCTGGCTTTCTTCGCGATCCCAGCCGCATCAGAAGAGGCATTCGTTAGGGGCTACCCCTTTCAGGCGGTAGTCGAGTCTTGGGGTGTTGGGGCCGCGATCACCATAACTGCCATAATTTTTGGAGCGCTTCACCTCTCGAACCCCGACGCTGGATGGGTGCCGCTCATCAATGTCACACTGGCTGGTGTGTTGCTCGGGGTGGTATACCTCAAAACACTCAGCCTATGGTGGGCTACAGGCGTGCACCTAGGATGGAACTGGACCCTGGGTTATCTAGCAGATGTACGTGTCAGTGGATTGGAGTTGGTGGACGCACCTTACTATGAAGGCCACCCTGTTGGTCCAGAATGGCTGAGTGGAGGAGGGTTTGGACCCGAAGCCAGCTTGATCGCTGCCTTGGTGCTTTTGTTAGCATCCATTGCCCTATGGTCGGGCCCGTGGCTTCGCCCCGGACCCACCGCAGAGTCATCAAATTCACTGGCCCACTCTAGAATGAGGCAAAGGGGGAACAAGTGATGTGGGAAATAGGGTTTGTACTGGCCCTGACACTCGTTGCAGTAGTGCTGTTTGTCACTGAGAAATTCTCCACAGATGTCGTGGCAGTCTTGGTGATGGTCGTGCTTCTCGTCTCCGGGATTCTCACACCGGCCGAGGGCTTCAATGGTTTCGCCAATCCTGCAACCATCACGGTTGGAGCAATGTTCGTGCTCAGTGCCGGACTGTTCCGTGCTGGTGCGGTAAACTTCCTAGGTAGAGCACTTCGCAGACTGGCCCGACGTAGTTCCACGCTGATGCTGTTGGTGATGATGCTGGGTGTGGGCGTACTCTCGTTCTTCCTGAATAACACGGCTACAGTGGCGATCCTGATCCCTGTCACCATGGTGGTTGCTCAGCGGGTAAGTACCAGCCCCTCCAAACTTCTGATGCCCCTCTCATTCGCTTCCATGTTTGGGGGTATGTGCACCGTTCTCGGGACCTCGACCAACATCCTGGCAAGTTCAATGGCCCAAACCGCGGGGCTTGAACCGTTCGGCATGTTCGAATTCAGCAAGCTGGGCCTGATTTTCTTTGCCGTAGGGGTCATCTACATGATGACCGTCGGTAGAAAAATCATTCCAGAGCATCGAACGGCAGGAGATCTCACACAAACCTTCGGTCTGGGCGACTACCTGACAGAACTCCAGTTGCATGAGGAATCCCCGTTGGTCGGCCAGTCGCTCGCATCAGCTCCACTCCTTGAAGAGTTCGACATCGAAGTTCTCCAGATCATAAGGGGTGAGGACACCCTTCGCCCGACTCCTAAGACCATACTGCGCGAACACGATCTTCTTCGAATCAAGGGGGATCTCCGAACAATCAATGAGCTAAAAGAGCGAGCGCACGCAACATTAGGAATGCACATGAAGTGGCGAGACAAGGACCTAGAATCCAAAGACAGTAAGCTCGTTGAGGCGATAGTCGGTCCTAGTTCACCGCTTGCTGGACGCTCCCTAGTCGAGTCGAATCCACGGAAGAACTACGGAGTCTCTGTGCTTGCTATCCGCCACCACGGAGCGCTGAGACATGGCGAGTTACAGAACACCAAGTTGATGTCGGGAGATACGCTGCTGATCGAGGTGCCGGACTCCCGGATTGCTTATCTCATCCAGCAGCGTGTGTTCTTGCTCGCGTCCAGCGCCGGAATCCCTCGTTTCGACGGAGCTAAAGCTGTTAAAGGCCTCGTTATTATAGTCTCAGTCGTGGTAAGCGCAGCGTTCGGGTGGCTGTCTATTGCGAGTGCAGCGGCCACGGGCGCTCTGCTGATAGTGCTGAGCCGGTGTATTTCGATGGAAGAAGCTTATGCGGCCATCGAGTGGAATGTGCTTTTCCTACTGGCGGGCATGCTTGCATTGAGCGTCGCAATGGAAAAAACCGGCACTTCAGCCATGTTGGCGGAGGGAATCATTGATGTATTCGGGACAATGGGACCTGTCGCGCTAGTCGCAGCATTTTTTGGCGTAACCATGGTGCTCACGGCAGTGATGTCGAACCAAGCGACAGTTGCGCTATTGATCCCGGTCGCTATCACGACAGCCTATTCCATCGACGCAAATCCGCGAACCTTTATGTTCGCAGTCATGTTTGCAGCGTCATCGAGCTTTATGACACCCGTTGGGTACCAAACGAACACGATGATCTATGGACCCGGCCAGTACCGGTTCAAAGATTTCATTCGGGTGGGGACACCACTCACACTCATATTCTGGGTCTTAGGTACCCTCTTGATTCCCTGGTTCTGGCCTCTCTATGGCTGAAAGATGGTGGCCGATATCGGGTTAAGTGCACTGGGGTCTACTGAATAAAAGCATCGGGTTCATGCACATCCGCATCCAGATCATCCAGCTTCTCTTGCATGAAAATCCGAGCATCTTCGAGCGCCTGATTATAAATCGCCGGACCCACCGCTGAGAGAAAAAAACCAAGCAACTGTTCGGCCCGAAATGCGGAAAGATCTTCCTCAAAAGTCTCTAGAAAGAAGACTTGAAGACCGGAGACCAAGCTCTCCCTGCGTGCCTCTTTGATTTCAATCGCCAACATGCCTCCTCATTAGTCTGTCACACGCTGGGCGCAATCACACTATCCAGAAGGTCTGCTTCATTAACCACCACGAACCCCAAAGCAGACATACGGCGAACCCCAGCAACACAATCAATTTCACTACCATCTGCGGCTTTGGGTATCGGTATTCACATAAGAACTAGATGTGATGCCTATTCGGATAGTTTGCCGTACACAGTCCCGCTCGCCCACCAAAAGAGAAGGTTCAACCCAGCCGTTATCAGAGCAGTAGTGAAGACCGTACCTGCTACCATGACGAAGAGTACTTCAGTGGCCATGATCTCTGAAACGCCCAAGACCATTGCCACAGTCATTGCGCTTGCACCCGTGATCTGAATAACCGTGTCGTAAAAAAGTGTTAGGAGTACGACGTAGACTGGTATAGTGACCGGACCTAGCACATCCAAGCTGCCATCACCGGCGAACCCCAACTGCATTAACCAGTCACCCGCCAAGAACATGAGGGCATACCAGATTGCTAGGTTTACCGCTATGACACCGAGGATGGGTTTCATTCTGTCTGTCATAAAACGAACTCCCTGAAGGTGAACTACTGCGGGTATCCCATACCCCAAGAATGCCTCTAACCTCAAATAATCCGCAACTCAACGGGGAAAGCAGGACAACAGAGAACTGAATTTCCACTCTCGATAAGGACTCCCCCTGTCTGATTTCGGACTACCCTTTGAAGTTACCTTCCATATCGCACACTCAAGACAGCGTCCCCAAGTGTGCCGGAAGGAGAGCCGATGGCTATTAACGAAGAGCTTACGAATTTTCTGAAGGAGGGCCTGGAGCGTGGCCTGCCACGCGAGCAGCTTGAGGAGACTCTCCTAGAGGCCGGCTGGCCGCGCGATCAAGTTCGAAGCGCCCTAGGAGAATTCGCCGACATCAGGTTTCCAATTCCGGTTCCGCGCCCCAAACCGTACCTTTTCGCACGCGAGGCCTTTGTCTATCTGGTTCTCTTCAGCACGCTGTATGTCAGCGCGTTCAATCTAGGCAGCCTGCTCTTCCAATTTATCGATCAAGCTTTCCGGGACCCCTCTGTAGATCCAGCATTCGCATTAGAGGCCAGACGAGAGGCGATCCGGTGGGCGATCTCCTTACTTGTTGTGGCGTTCCCCATCTTTGTTTTTGTCTCACGGACAAACGAGCGCGCCATTAGACAGGATCCGCGGCGTCGACTCTCGAAAGTGCGCCGGTGGCTGACTTATCTCACACTGTTCGTGGCAGCAAGCATCCTGATCGGTACCATGACGGGCATTGTCTACAACCTCCTCAGCGGTGAGATCACAACTCGCTTCGTTCTGAGAGTCCTAACGGTTGGCGCCATCGTTGGATCCATATTCAGATACTTCCTGCAAGACCTCCGTAAGGAGGAGGTCGCTGAATGAAACTCTCGTCTGGATCTGTGTTGTTTGGAGCTTCGGTGATAACGGTCATCGCGGCGGTGGGGGTCGGCCTCTCCATCCTCGGATCACCAATGGAGGAACGAGCACGTCGGGTTGACGATCGACGGGTAGAGGACCTACGGGGGATAGTGGCTGCGACAGATCTGTACTGGACACGGCATTCCCGTTTACCCGTATCGCTGGACGAGCTGACGGCAGAGCCCGGAGTGAGGATCAAAACCGCTGATCCTGCGAACTCAGAGACGTACGGCTATCAGGCCGTAGACAGTATCCACTACCAGCTGTGTGCAAACTTCGAGCAGGTGTCTGGTGAGACTTCAAGCAACTCTGAAAGGAATCTGTGGGCCCACGATTCCGGACCTCAGTGTTTTCAATTCGAGGCCGAAGAAATCATGCGCAACAACAACTGAAGCAGAGCCGCGATCATAATCAGCGTTTCATGCCCTAAGTTTGCATCGATACACCCCGAGAACCGCAACTCAGTCGGAAACCTAACAACCTGAAGGAAACCTCTTGAATTGAACCCTCAATCAGAGTTCTTGGTTTAACGATCCTTGGCGTATACTTTCGAAGTACGGGAAACGATTTTCGGGTAACCTCATCTGTGAAGGAGAGACCCATGGGTGTGAAGCGACCTAATCGCAGGGACTTCCTCAAACGCGGCGCCGCATTAGCGGGTGGTGTTACGCTAGGCGCGGCAGAGCCTGTGATCCGCAAAGCAACAGCATCGGCACAGTCTATCGAGGAACAGTCGCAAGAAGTTCCCTCACAAGAGGTCCAGGACTGGTCGAGTGACGAACTGGTCGCCTATGGAGAGCGCTCCCAGCACGTGACGTCGGTACGGGAGCCGGTCAACGGCAGGCCATCGCCCGACGACTTCGATCTCGTCTTTCACATAGGGACTCCGCTCGAGGAGCAGGTGGGGGCGATCACACCGTCTTCACTCTTCTATTTCGGAACCACACGTGGCTCAATCGTTCCGACCATCGATCCCGCGAAGCATCGCCTCATGATCCACGGCTTGGTGGACCGTGAGCTGATCTTCACCATGGATGAGTTGAAGCGTTTTCCTTCCGTGACCCGCCTTCACTTCATCGAGTGCGCAGGGAACGGCTCGAGTCCCCGGCGCGGGAGACTCATCGAATCGCACGGGATGACCAGCTGCGCCGAATGGACCGGCGTCCTCCTGAGTACGCTCCTCGAAGAGGCGGGCGTACAAGCCGACGGGACCTGGATCGTGGCGGAAGGGGTGGAGAATGTAAGAGGGGCGTCGAGCCTTCCGATGGCGAAGGCGATGGACGACATCATCGTGGCCTACGCCATGAACGGCGAACCCCTACGCCCCCAGCAAGGCTTCCCGCTGCGGATCGTGGTTCCCGGCTTTGAGGGCATCCTCCACGTGAAGTGGCTGAGTCGAATCAAGGTGGTCGACCGGTTCTACATGACCTACAACGACTACGGGCATCTTCGTCAGGACCCCGACCAGGCCGCCCTGAGTTATCAGGTCGGACCGAAGTCGGTCATCACGTGGCCATCCGGGGGACTCGATCTGCCCGGCGCTGGATTCTACGAGGTCAGGGGCTTGGCCTGGTCCGGTGGCGGGGTGGTCAGCAGGGTGGAAGTATCCACCGACGGTGGCGAAAACTGGATGGACGCCGACTTCCGTGGGACGCCGCAACGCATGGCGCACACCGCGTTCAGCTTCAACTGGACTTGGGACGGATCAGAGGCAATGCTCATGTCGCGCTGCACGGACGAGCTGGGCCAAGTCCAGCCGACGCGAGCTCAGCGAAAGGGCGGCCTGGATAATTCCATTCAGCCCTGGAGAGTCCAAAGCAACGGGAGCGTTACGAATGGACTCGCTTAAGCTTCTCCCGGTCCTGATCCTCCTCGGGCCGGCGGCCGCGCTAGCGCAGTCGCCCACGTTTGGGCTGGGAAGGACCCCGAGCGCAGATGAAGTCCTCGCCTGGGATATCTCCATAAGTCCTACGGGAATGGAACTCCCGGCGGGGAGCGGAACCGCCGAGGAAGGCGCGCTAACCTATAGGCGGAAGTGTGCGAGATGCCACGGAGCAGACGGAACAGAGGGTCGCGCTCCTAGGTTGGTAAAGTCCTCAAGGGGCTCAGATGCCAACCCTTGGTCATATGGGCGAGTCCTGCCAATCCGAGCGCCATACGCGACGACTGTATGGGATTATATCAACCGTGCCATGCCTCTCAATCGCGAAGGAAGTCTCACCCATGATGAAGTCTATTCGCTGACGGCCTTTTTGCTCGACATAAACGATGTCATCCCGGAAGGCACTGTACTCGACGCCCAGAGTCTACCGATGGTGGTGATGCCAAATCGTGATACCTGGGCTGAGCTACCGGACTGGAAGCCCGGAATGCCAAGGCTTTTGGGTTACCCCTACTGACGTACGCTTCGTAAAGCTTTCTAAGAGCCGAACTGAAATAAGTCCGAGGAGAAAGACAATGACGGCAGAATCGCAACTCGCCCTCGTACTTCTCAGCGCAGCCTTCCTCTCCGGCTGCGCTGACACTGCACCCGCCAACCAAGCCGTCGAGGCGGAAGTGCCGGAGTACTTTCTTCTGCGGCCGGAGACCGAAAGGGCCTTCGGTTACTCACACGCCGTGAAGATCGGTGACGACATCAAGATCTCTGGCGCCGTGAGTATGGACGACGCCGGAACCCCGACCGCCGTCGGCGATCTCGAGCAGCAGATGAAGAACGCTTACGCCGATTTGGACAAGGTTCTGCAGCACTACGGCTATACCTTCGACGACGTGGTTGCCGAGAACATTTTTACGACTGACATGGCGAGATTTCTCGAGGTCTCTTCCTATCGGAACTCGATTTACACGAAGCAGTTTCCAACCGGAAGCTGGCTCGAAGTCAAAGGCCTCGCCCTACCCGAGCTTATGATCGAAATAGAGCTGGAAGCACATCGGTCCAAGTAAGGACCTAGCCTCGTCAAGCAAGTGATTCGAGTTCGACTAACAGCTCTGGTACTGCTCAGTGCATGTGCAAGCCCGACTACGCCTGAAAACGACCTGGCTGAGTACCGAGCACTGTGGGAAGCCCAACGCCTAACGGACTACACGTTCGACGTTGTAAGAAACTGCTTCTGCCTGGCTAGGGCCGATGTTCGGGTAACCGTTAAGGGTGGAGTCATAAGCGGTGTCACCGAACTCGCATCGGAGGTAGCGCATGACCCCGAGTTCTTCAGGACAATCGATGGCCTTTTCGATCTTGTGCAGGATGCGTACGACCGAGACGCGCATGAGGTACAAGTAGACTTCAACCCCAGCCGTGGGTATCCAACACGGATTTGGATTGATTACGTTGAGATGATGGCGGACGAGGAAATAGGCTTTACACTCCTGAGCGATGTCACAGCATTGGAGAGCTGATAAGAAAATGGGTCAGCTAAACCTCATTGTCTGTGTGGGTGTAAGCTTGTTGTTGTGTCTAGGAACTCCACTCGAAGCACAAATTTCAGCGGTCTCTGCCCAAGCTGCTATAGAGCAAGCTCAGACCCAACCCGGTGAGGACGGACTCGGAACGCGTACGGTCGCTGAACTCATGGAAGAGTTTGGAGTTCCCGGAATCAGTATTGCAGTCATTCACGATTTCAAGATCCACTGGGCAAGAGCCTATGGGGTAGCTGATGTCGAGACAGGTCAGCTCGTCGACATTGAAACGATGTTCCAAGCAGCCTCTATCAGTAAACCAGTTGCAGCGATGGGGGTACTCAGGGCAGTACAAGATGGCTTGTTTAGCCTAGATGATGATATCAACGACATTCTGGATTCATGGACTCTTGATGGTAGAGAATTCACCAGAAACCGACCTGTAACACCACGCACGCTCACCAGTCACACCTCAGGCCTAGGAGACGGCTTTGGGTTCCCAGGATATGATCCAGCGCGACCGCTTCCGACGACCGTACAAATCTTAGAAGGCCACGAGCTTTCGAACGTCGGTAGAGTGTTCATGGAACGCGAGCCAATGACATTCTATGAGTATTCGGGTGGCGGCGTCACAGTCATGGAGCTTGCTCTCTCGGATGTCCGTAGACGTCCATTTGTGGATGTACTGCAGGAAGGGGTGCTCGCCCCGATTGGCATGACGCGCAGCTCTTATGCTCAACCAATCTCTCCGGAACACAACAACAATGCTGCCCGAGCACATGACAACAACGGTGAGTCCCGCGGTCCAAAGTGGCATGTATACCCTGAGCACGCAGCCGCGGGCCTTTGGACGACTCCCACCGACCTAGCTCGTTTTATGATCGAAGTGCAGCACTCTGCTCGCGGGGAGTCGAATCGTGTGCTTTCTCAGTCTATAATCCAAGAGATGTTGAATCCGGTCGGCGTGGGTCCCTTCGCAGTCGGTTTTACTATGAGCAAGATCGGCGAAGGCTGGTACTTCAGTCATGGTGGAAGTAATTGGGGCTTCAGGGCTCTAATGCTCGCACACAAAGTGAAAGGCTATGGCCTAGTCGTTATGACCAATGCCGACCAGGGATCAACTGTGATCAACGAGATAAGCCGTCGTATTCAATACACATATAACTGGGACTCAGTAGCCTCTGCGGTAGAGCGGGGATACTGACGCTGAACAAGGTCAAGCGCCCTTGGTCATAACGGAGAACCATTAAGTGATAAGCTTGCGAGCCGCATTCGGTAGTGCCTGGCTTCCGTTCTGGGTAGGCGTTGGTTTGCTCGTCAGTAATGGCGAACTGAGTAACTTGGGAATCGTCTTGGTCTGCTGGGGTCTTCTCCGATGGATACTCAAAGGAAGAAGTAATAAGGAGGGGTGCCACTAAAGTTGTAGTGGCTCGCTACGCACCCCACACCGCGGGAAGCCGGTCGAATAGCCAGAGCATTGCAAGCCCGCCCAAGGCGTAGCCAAGTGCAGGCTCGAACCGGGGAACACGAAAATGCAGGGTTTCTCCCACCATCCTATTCAGTAAGACAAGCAGGACGACGAACGCGAGCTGGCCGGCTTCCACTCCCAAGTTGAAGGTGAGGAGGGCGAGCGGGACGTCCGCGCTACGCAACCCAATCTCCCCTAGGGCTCCCGCGAAACCGAGCCCGTGCAACAATCCAAAGACGAAAGCTACCAGCCAAGGTCGCCGGTGTACGAGATGCGTATGGCCGCTGTACCCAACGACAATCTCTCGGGCCAAAAGCACGATGGACAGCGCGATGGCAGCTTCCACCGGGCCCCGGTCTAGCGTGACTGCCCCCATGACGGCAGCTGCCAGGGTGATACTATGCGCAATGGTGAAGGCCGTGATGGTCTTCACTAGAGGTCCCGCCCCCCGAACCAATAGTAGGAGTCCAAGGACGAAGAGCAGGTGGTCGATTCCGAGCAGGATGTGCTCGGTCCCGAGTGCAAAGTACCGCTCTGCGAGGCGGAATCCTGATCCTGCACCCGCGAGAAGATCTCCCAATTGAACCGGTACCGTATTGCCTTTCCCTCGGAAGTACGCGGAAGCATCGGTACCGTCGCTCCAACGGGCGATCGCCACAACGCCTGCCAAATCCCAAGGGAGGGTGATGACATCGTCGAACATAAGCTCGTCGTCACACTGGAACCGGAATAACGCCACCGTTCCGCGCACTCCCTCCTCCGGAAGATGTCGACAGCCGGACGGCAGCACACCCGGAGAATCTCCAATAGGAGGCAGGCCGATATCGACGATGGATAGCGTGTACCGACCCTCTCCGACCTGGTCGATGAAGATACGTGCGACGGAGGTGATCCCCACGTCATGGGCTGCTGCAAAGCGAGTTGTCAGCACAAGCAGCATCGCGACCAAAGCCATGATGCCGAGTGGCGCGAAGCGCGCAAGGCGTCTCACCTCGAGGGTCCCTCGCCGATGAACTTCACTGAGTAGAGTTCGCGAAGCTCGGCGATTCGCTCCTGAAGGAGTGCTTTTTCTTTTTCGCCGATCCAGTCGTATCGGACTTGTCCCAAAATCGCATCGAAAGCAGGGGGAATCACTTCATCGAAGCGATCGGTAACCCGAAACCAATGTTCGCCCAGAGTTGTCTGCTGGGGTCCAACCCATACTCCCGGCTCAGCTTCGAATACCTTTGCGGCAGTCTCCGGCCCAAAGACAAGTGAGAGGTCGTCTATGGTCACCTCTGTCAGGACGGCATGCCTGAGGCGCTCATTTTCTGCGAAACGCTCGACGTCTAGTCCGGTGCCAAGCTCGGGAGGCAGCGTCCCCAATCCACCAGCCATCACCACAACCTCATCCACAGTCACGGAAGGCCCCCGTACGTAACGCAGTTCGTTCTCTTTGTAGTAGGCCCGAAGCTCAGCTTCGGTGGGTTGAATAACCCCGCCACTCAGGATGTGGAGCATCTTCTGGGATAGGATGGACCGGATCCGTTGGTCGTCATCGAATCCGAGAATGCGAGCCTCTCGTGCCAGAATCTGCTCGTCAATATAGGCGCGTTCAGTTAGCCTGCGTTCTTCCTCACTCAGAGGAGTATCCCCCTCGATCTGCTGGATGCGCCACGCGACCTCCTGACGGTCAATCTCGATGACCTCGCGGCGGCCAGAACTGACGAATTCGGTGACGAGGAAGAAGATCACCGCGATGAGCGTGAAATGGACGACGGGCTCCCGTAATGCTCGCTGAAAAAGAGAGGGTCGCGACGTCGTATTACTCATCCCTCAATAGAGGGGCCTTCAACGCGGTCCGCTACCGTCGGCCGTCTCGTCGCGTGAGCGGGTTCAGGTAGTCCCGACCACTGAGCCCTTTCTTCTTCAACGCGACCCCCGTCAGGCACTCGTCGACGACTTTCTTGGAGTTAAGTACGCTCGTGTAACCTGCATCGAGAAGAGGAGCCAGTTCGACCAAGTCAAACCCCACCACGTTGTTCTCAGCGCAGAGACCTCGGATGAGAGGAAACACCTCTCGGGGTGTCAGCCCACCCGCTACCGGTGTACCAGTTCCCGCAGTATACGCCGGGTCCATGACATCGATGTCAAAAGAGATGTGCAGATACTGCGGCCCGTCATTCGCTTCATCGAGAACCAGATCCATAACCGCTCCCCAACCGTCACGATCGATCTCCGCCATCGTGTGGTAGCGCAGATTGTTTTCCCGCATCCACTCGAACCCGTCCGGCCCGGGCCACCCACCACGAAGGCCCACCTGAATATAATTTTCGCCAAGCACGTGTCCTTCCTCGATCAGCCGACGTATGGGGCGTCCATGGGTGATCAGGTGACCTGTGCGAGATTCTCCAGCGTCGTAGTGAGCATCGAAGTGGATGACACCAACGTTTTCCTTACCATAGACATCGGCGAGCCCGGCGACATTCGCGTATTCGATGGAGTGATCACCACCGATGATGATGGGGATCGCGCCCGTCTCCGCGATCTCCCGGACCATCCGTCGGATCGATGGCATGCTACGCTCCAGACTCAGCTTGTCGATGGGCGCGTCGCCATAGTCGACGCCCTTCAGTTCCGTCTTCCACTTCACCAGCGTCTCCATGCTGCCGCCGCCACGGCGGAGTGCACGCATTGCGGTGGGTCCTTCGCCAGCGCCTCGATATCCGCTCCCCATGTCGACCGGGGCTGCGATGAATGCCACCTCCACTTCGCCAGCGACCAAGTCCTCAGTCGTCATCGCGATAGGCAACCCGAAGAAGGTCAGTGGTCCAAAGGTCTTAATCGGTCCCGGTTCTCGGGGTGGATCCTCCGAGATGTCTCTCTCTTTCCACACCTCGAGGTTCTCGGCGTTCGGATCCAACCGAATGATCGTGTCTGCGGAAGTCGCCTCCTCCTGCTCCTCAGGTTGCTCGTCCGATGCCGCCTCCTCGGTGGCTTCCGGCAAAGCCTCTTCCGTGGACTGTGGCGGTGTCGTGCACGAGACGACCGATAGGACGATGAGAAGCAGAACTACCGACGACATCTGACGTGTCATAGGGGTAAATGTCCTATTCTTTGAATGCCTTCTTTCTGGTCGGATACATCGTGACCAATCATAGTTCACCGGTAGGTTCGGTGAAACCGGTTGAGACTAGAAGATCCCCTGAGTAAAACACTGTTGATAGGTGGCAACTACAGGGCGACCCAAAAAGGAGGTTAGGCCAGTGGCATTGCTACCAATAACTCTCATCCAAGCTAATCGGATACCGATGGAGTATTCCGAACAGGGATTCTCACTCAGGGAATTGGTTTTCTTGTTCTTACTTGTGCTTGTATCCGTGTTGTTGGTAGTTCGTATAATCAAATTGTTTGGAAGTAGGGATTAAGGTTCCAAATCTCCCGTAGGAGTTCCCTCCCGCGCAGCATTCCCAAACAGCCGTGCAGATCCGAGAAACAGCGCGATAAAGAACCCGTTCAGAATCAAGATCTCGGGCACAGAGCTAACGCTGCTCTGATGCTTCCCAGCGAGCAACGCAATCACGGTGACCAACGCTTGAGCAAACGCTGTCGAGAACAAGGCTCGTGCCATTCCATGTGGCTGGAAACGTGCGATAACGGCGCCGATGATTCCGACGGCAAGCACCCCGAAATACATCAAGTCGAAGGGGTCACCCTCAACTCCGATCACGCCAACGGCACCGATGAGCCAGACGAGGATAAATGCTGTCGCGAGCGCAAGCACGGTGGCGAATCTGTAACTGTCCGTCTTCATCAGGATCGAGATCTGAAATAGATGTGATACGGGGTTGAGGTGTGCCCTACCGTCTAGTGCTTCTGTCCTTAGCCAAGAAAGGAAGAAAATTTCTGGAACCACCAAGAAGATAGGCTACTGCCCAACAAGACGTATTGGGAATCATAGAAGCTATGAAATGTATTAGGACTTCATCTCTACTTTGGTCTAAAAGTGATGCAACCAGCATGAAGCATGTTGCCAGAAAACCAATCCAATGAATTAGAGTTGAAGATGGTGAAACCATTTACCTCCCCCTTGGGTGGCGACGCCAATTTGAGCACTTATGTTGTGAGCGGCTCTCGTCAAGAAGTCACTAGGTTTAGATTATGGATGTCTCAAAGAACAGTAGACGAAGGGTTAGGAAAATATTCAGGGAATCAAAATGACACAGTTTCCTTTGCCCAAGAAATTCTATGAACACTGACTCCGTGACTCGTCGCCAGGTCCTGAAACGGTTCGGCGCACTCGGCGGTTCATCACTTGTGATCGGCGCTATGGACGCCTGGGATCTAATGGGTCCCGAGTCACCTTCTCGGCCCATATTGAGCGGTATGCAGCCAGCTACCCGGGTTATCGTACTGGGGGGCGGACTCTCAGGACTCACGGTCGGTTACGAACTCGGGAAGCTCGGCTATAACTACCAGGTTCTTGAAGCACGCGACTGGGTTGGGGGTCTCTGCTGGAGCGTCCGGCGTGGCTCACAGCACACGGAAATCGGAGGCGAGACTCAAGTCTGTGATTTCGATGAAGGTCAATATTTCAATGCAGGAGCATGGCGGATCCCGAACCGTGACCAGGCGGTTCTAGGGTATTGCAAAGAGCTGGGGGTGCCCCTCGAGCTCTTCGTGAACTGGAGCGATGATAACTACTCCTATGAGGAGAACGCTGAAATTGGCCCCTTATCTGGCCAGCGCGTTCGCCTCAGGGACGTCAAGGCGGACCTCTGGGGTTCGACGACGGAACTATTGGCCAAAGCAGCAGATCAAGGCCAAATCGACGTGGCTCTCACAGAAGAAGACCAAGAACTCCTGATTCAATTCCTAGTGAGAGCAGGATATCTCGATAACGAAGACTACGCGTATAGGCCCCCGACTTCTCGCGGATCAGAAGAACGATACGATCTAAGCGCTCTTTTGAAATCTGGATTCGGTTCCAGGGTACGGTCGCTCTATGTAGGCACTGGGGGGCCAGATCCGGTGTTTCAGCCGATCGGCGGCATGATGCAGATTCCCCTGGCCTTC
>DLRL01000022.1 GCA_002501085.1 Gemmatimonadales bacterium UBA7889 | reverse complement strand
CCCAGCACTCAAAAAAAATTCTGCAAAAATTTCAAATCACTCATAGGAGGTTGAATGGAATTCTTAGACCAAGTGTGGCAGACAAACATCCTGCTTGTGGTGCTATGTGGAATTCAGGTGCTAATACTTTTGGAGATGTATGCCCGTGCAAAGAGAGAGGACTAGGAATAAGCCGCCTTATGGGCTTCTAATTCTCTCTGTCCCGATAATACCAAATCATAAGAAGACCTAAAACGAGGAAAATGGTACCCCACCATTGGTGGGATAACCCCCACAAGGTGAAGTCTAGTAAGTACAGGACTGGGGATACCACGGCGAAGGCCACGCCAAGTCTCCGACGATAAAGACCAAAATGTGGATTATCAGGGTTCATCATGTCATCCTCCTCTTATCAGCTAACCAGCCTACCTCGTCTTGGCAGCACAATTGCGGGAAGCCCTAGCCGTTCGACTGCATTGTTGAAACGCTGTAATTCGCTTTCTAACAGTTCGAGATAGCGTGTACGCGCAACATCCCACTCATCAATCAGTACGCTGAGCCGTTCCATCGTTCCCTCGTGGGGCGCGCCTTCTGCGCCGCCGTATATGTAACCATCCGTTCCAGTGATGCGCCCATAGAGCTCAAGCCACTGATTATCGAGTCGGGGCAAGAAACGGATTGGATCTTGTGCGGAACGGTTATTAGGCTGCATCAGATTTTCAGTGATACTAGTAGACTTGTCATTGAGCGTATCCCCTAGTTCCTGAAGTGCGTCGGCCTGCCCTGCAGACTCAGCTCGGTCCATCACGCCCTGGACCTGTTCACGGATTGTAGCGAGGTCTTCAATGGCACGAGAGATAGAATTAATGGAATCTCTTACCTCAAGCGCAATTTGAAACTGCTCCTGGTAGCTCGCTAAGGTCACATCCAGGATCCGCGGGTCAGGTAATAGCTGGAAAGACTGCTCCTGCACTTGCTCGCCTAAGGTCATCCGAACCCTATAGGTGCCCGGTGGCGCGACTACTCCCCCGGTATAACCCCATACGACTGCACCTTCTGGCATCTCAGGGCCTGGATAAAATATCTGCCATGCTAGGCGAGTTAATCCTGGGGCGTTATCAATCTTCTGTCCGTTGCTTTCCGCCGCAGTGATTGAGTCAGACGAGAATGTGTGTACAACCTCTCCGCGGTCGTCCACCACCTCAATGCGAACCTCTTCTTCTGGCTCTTGAGCGAGGTAATAGTGGATCAATGCGCCAGCAGGGCGCGGATCTGGTGTCAATTCAGCCATTGAGGCTGAACCCACGTTAGTGAGGCGGACTGCAGTCCGAGGTGTGAATAGGTAGCTGTTGGCCTCGACCGCCGCACCGATTTCACGGATTGGGCTGATGTCGTCTAGGATCCAGAACGATCTTCCCTGTGTTGATAGGATCAGATCATCATGTGCGATTCTCATCCCAGTCACGGGTGTTATGGGTAGGTTTCTCTGGAATTCTTGCCAGGTGCTGCCACCATTTAAAGTCACGAAGACCCCAAACTCGGTGCCAGCAAAAAGTAACCCTTCATGTTCCGGATCTTCCCGAACCGTACGGACCGGATAGTCTTCAGGTATGCCACCGACGACGAGCATCCAGGATCCGCCGTAGTCATCCGTTCGGAAGATATATGGCCTGAAGTCGTCGAGCCGGTACCGCTGCACGGCGACGTACGCCTGCCCTGGGTTATGTGTGGATAGTTCTATTTCGTCGACAGTCCCTAAGTCTGGCATTCCTTCTGGAGTGATGTCAGTCCAAGTCAATCCGCTGTCACGAGTAATGTGAATGCGTCCATCATCGCTTCCAGCCCAGATCTCATCTGCTGTGAACGGCGACTCACTGATCGAAAACACAACATTGTAGATCTCGACTCCAGTAACATCTGCGTTAATGGGTCCTCCTGATTGCTCCTGGTGTTCGGCTGTATTGGTGGAGAGGTCCGGGCTAATCGTCTCCCAAGTTTCGCCTTCATCCCGGGAGCGATTCACATGCTGGGATCCGTGGTAGATGGTTTGCGGATCGTGCTGACTAACCAACATCGGTGATACCCACTGGAACCGATGTCTTAAGTCCTTAGTTGCCATCCCCAACTGCAGTTGGGGATAAAGCATAGTATTGCGCCGCTGGGCAGTCTCAAGGTTGTACCGGTCCATGACTCCACCATAGCAACCGGCATAGACAACGTCCGGGTAGTCGGGATGGAGTGCCACAGGTCCTGACTCACAACCTCCGACGTTTTGCCAGTGCTCCTTT
The DNA here is from genome assembly GCA_002501085.1 of Gemmatimonadales bacterium UBA7889. GTDB lineage: Bacteria > Gemmatimonadota > Gemmatimonadetes > Longimicrobiales > Gaopeijiaceae > UBA1142. The sequence continues at coordinate 2,810 of DLRL01000022.1, read as the reverse complement.
GGGTAGAGAGTATTCACATCAGTCCAAGCAGGTACCGATATCGTCGTATTGTCTTGTTGCGCTCCGTAGAGCCGATAGGGGAAGCCGTTGTCCACGATCACGTCGTACAACTCTGCGGTGGCTTGATTGAAGTATGAAGACCAACTGGCTCCACCATTGACGGTAACCTGCCCTCCGCCATCGTCAGCGACTATGATACGATTTGCGTCATCTGGATGTATCCACAAATCGTGGACGTCGCCGTGTGGTACGGGGATGACATCAAAAGTCACCCCTCCATCGACTGACCGATATAAGCTTGTATTTAATGCGTAGATCGTGTTTGGGTCGATAGGGTCTGCTTGGACGTGTGTGTAATACCAAGCCCGTTGGCGAAGATTGTTGTCGGAGTTCGTCCTGATCCAAGTCTCTCCGCTGTCGTCTGAACGGTAGACTCCACCATCAGGTTCTGCTTCTAGGATAGCCCAAACTTTATTCGGGTCTGCCGGAGAGACGCTGACTCCAACCTTACCGATAATTCCTTCGGGCAATCCTCCACCAAGCTTTCGCCAGGTCTCACCTCCATCCGCAGACTTATAGACCCCACCTTCCTCCGCTCCAGAGATAAGGGTCCAGGGTTTACGCTCACCACGCCACATCCCAGCGTACAGGATGCGAGGATTTACCATATCCATAGTCAGGTCAGATGCGCCTGTAGAATCGTTCAGTGCGAGTACGTGATTCCAGGTTTCACCTCCATCCTCCGATTTAAATATCCCACGCTCGGGATTCTTCCCAAACGGATGTCCGAGGCCTGCGACATAAACAAGGTCATGGTTGTCCGGGTGCACTTCGATCCGTCCGATCTGGCCAGCCTCAGGAAGTCCTATGAAGGCCCACGTCCGACCTGCGTCCATCGACTTCCACATGCCGCGTCCCGTTGAAGTGTTTCCTCGAATGTCGGCAGACCCTTGCCCGACATATATGACGTTGGGATCTGAGTTTGCTACCCTGACTGCTCCGATAGACCCGCCGAAAAAGCCATCCGAGATATTTCGCCACGAGATTCCGTTATCCGTAGTCTCCCAGACACCTCCCCCAGTTGTTCCCATAAGCCAGCGATCTAGATCGGTAGGGAAGCCTGTGACTGCGGAAGATCTCCCTCCTCGGAATGGGCCAACCATCCGGAATTGGAGGTCCTTGAAGGCAAGGGAGTCAATTGTCTGGGAGTCCAGAGGTGCTAGGGAAGCTGATGTGATTAGGGACAGTAAAATTCCAATGTGAATGAGGCGGTGCATGCGTTCTCTCCTAAAGCGTGAGGAGCAGAGTCTGAAGGAGCGGGCGGTTACCCACAAGATGCACTGGGGTCAGGAGTTTTTCGAATGGGTCAAGATTTTTAGGGGGCGGGCTTCAGAGTTTGTGACATCCGTTCAGATAAGTAGGTGATCGCAGATGTAATTGCTCTCCTGCAGAGCAGGTTGGGGGCCATAATCGATCGAGAGTCCCTGCCCAGTAGATCTTCGAAGTGTTGCATACAGGCTGCAGATACTAGTCTCGAATGGGAGCTCTAGGGGCATAGGAAAGTTGCCATGAGAAACACATATGGTACCCAGGCTATCACGCTATCTGTATTGATCGACCAACTGGAACAAGGTAAGCTGCCCCGCCGACGCTACGATCTAGAGGTGACGTACGAGCAGCTTGTATCGACACAGCGTAAATTGGCAACGCGGGAGCTTTGGTTAGCGCAATGCTTAGTTCACCCGTTGCATCAGAGGGTACTTGAGTTGCTTCCTGAACTTTAACTGGGGTGTCGGAAGGCGAAGTTTGATTACACACCATCTCAGTGCGGCTATTGACACAAGGGGTAGTAGGAGGACACTGATGAGAGTGTTCGATGGTGAAGTTGGATGATGAAATGGCATTGAGCGAAGGAATGAAGGTCTTGGGTACAGTTTTTATTAAGCAAGGAGAACATTGATGCGTCCGCACAAGTTACATCGAAGCATGGTTGCCTCTTTCGCCCTGGCGCTTGGTCTTGCCGGATGCGCGGCCGCGGGTGGCGCTGGGATGGGTGGCGGGAGCGCCAACGAACTGTTGGCTGAAGATTTTACACCTGACATGCAGGTTTTAACTCTGTACCAGGCCGTACAACGGTTGCGTCCGGCCTGGCTCCGCGGTCGCGGTGGCCAGAGTCCGCGAGTCTACGTGGATGGCGTCATGCGCGGTGGACTTGATGAGCTCGAAGCATTGCGTGTGGATCAAGTCCAGGGAGCCGAGCGTATGAGTCCTTCAGATGCGACGACGCGCTATGGCACCGATCATGGTGGAGGGGTAATTTTTGTTAGCCTAAGGCGATAGCTATCATCTCAAAAATTTAGGTGTCTTAAGAGATACCATCTCGCACATCTAGGCCAAGAGAAATTGCTACTAACTAGGGACGACCTCTAACCCTGACTGTGCCGTGGGCACATTGGGGAATGAGGTGTTTCTGGAGTTCTGTTCTTAGTTCTATTAGGAAGGCTTCGTAGCCCTTTACGCTATCAAAGCCCGCAATTACCTTTTGAGGCTTGATCAGAAAAGGCCGACCCCAGACTATCTAGGGTCGGCTCTTTTCCGCATTTGGGAGGAGGTCCAGACAGTTCTAGTGGGTGCTCTGACTTGGCGATTCGGGTGTCAGTTTGGTGGGGTACCGAAGCGGTCAAACGGGGCAGACTGTAAATCTGCTGGCATAGCCTTCGGAGGTTCGAATCCTCCCCCCACCACTTGTGCCGCACCGACCAATAACAAGAAGAAAAAAAGTAGGGCTGCGGGAGTAGCTCAGTTGGCTA
>DLRL01000076.1 GCA_002501085.1 Gemmatimonadales bacterium UBA7889 | reverse complement strand
GTGGGCCAGTGGGGACGCTACATGGGCCATGTTACGGCGATTGTCGGAGGCGCCCAAACTCAGGAGAAGTATGGCACAGGCCCAAGATTTGAGCCTGTCGAAAAGGCACGCCAGAGGGAAGCAGTACAGTATCTGGCAGAAGCTGCGTTCCATGTACCTGAGATGTTTCTGAACTCAGATATTTTACGCAGAATTGAACCTGAGGGAGTCGTTGAACGATTCCGTACACAGCAAAACCGTGTTCTTACCAGTCTTCTGAGCCAGACCAGGCTTGAAAGGCTTATTGAGTTCGAAGCACTCGAAACAAGAACCGGTAATGCTTATACCCTCGCAGACCTAATGAGCGATCTGAGAGCAGGAATCTGGAATGAACTCCAAGATCAAGCTGTCCAGGTCAACACATACCGTCGCAACGTACAACGTGCCTTCCTGGAGGTAGTCAACGACCGCCTGCACCCAGATGAAGAGGACCTTAATAGCAACTTCAACCCGGCAGCAGCACCATGGACGTCAGATATTCGTGCGGTGTTGCGCGCAGAACTCGAAGACATCGATCTACTTGTGGAACAGGCACTCTCGCGCACGAGTCAGGACATGACCCGCACACACCTCAGAGATATTCGATCAGAAATCCAGAGGATCTTAGGAGGGAGCGGGAACTAGGCTAACACATGAAGGCTGCCCTGTTCGCAACATGTCTCGGTGATCAGTTCTACGCGGACGCTTGCGCAGACGCAGTGCGACTACTGCGCTATGCAGGGGTCGATGTTGACGTGCCCCAGTCACAAACCTGCTGCGGCCAACCTGCCTATAATGCAGGCAGAAAACCTGAAGCGATCCGTATGGCATATCAGACGCTCGATACGTTTGATAGTGCGGACTACGTGGTGCTGCCATCGGGAAGCTGCGCTGGCATGATACGCTGTTTCTATCCAGACCTCATGAATAATGAACTTGAACGTGCTCAAGATCTCGCTGCCCGTACATACGAACTTTCTCACTTCCTTGTGGAAGTATTGGGCATTCGGGATCTCGGTTCTGGGCTCAAGGGCAAGCGAATTGCGTATCATCATAGCTGCCACGCTCTACGCGAACTCGGAGTATGCGACCACCCAATCTCCCTGCTCAAGAACTGTGGAGCAGAGGTTGTCTCGTGGGAAGCGGACGAGGAATGCTGTGGATTCGGAGGGCTTTTCAGCGCCAAACTACCCGAAGTATCAGCCGCTATGGCCGACCGAAAACTCGATACCCTGCCCGGTGTAGACTTCGTGACCTCCACGGATGGTGGATGCCTTCTCCAACTCAGTGGCCGTGGTGACCGACATCGCTTATCTGTCCAATTCCGACACCTGGCGAGTGTGCTCTGGGAAGGGGTCGGTCTATGAGTTTTAGTGGCCCTAAGCATTATCGGGTAGAATCGGCTAAATCACTGAAAGATCGACCGAGTGTTCGTGCATCTGTTACCAGTGCCACGGACACGTTCAATGCGAACCGCTCAGACGCATACAGCCAAATCGATTCGGATCTGTGGAGGGACTGGGCTCGAGATGTAAAATCCCATGCCTTAACAAATCTTGATCAATATTTAGAGCAGGCGGAGACACAACTACTGGCAAACGGTGCGAAGGTGCACTGGGCAGACACCGCTCATGATGCCCTGCGGCTGCTCGAAGAAATCGTTCGTGATCACGGAATTAGCACTGCAGTCAAAGCCAAGAGTATGCTCAGTGAAGAATTGGGCATAAATGAGCATCTCGAAGACCTTGGTGTACACGTGCGTGAAACAGACCTTGGTGAGTACATCATCCAGCTAATCGGCGAACCACCAAGCCACATCGTCGGGCCAGCCATACATAGAAGTCTCGAAGACTGCCAGCGTCTTTTCCACGAGAAATTCGGCACCCCTCTTGATGACGGACCTGACGCACTCGCAGCAACAGCCCGTGAAGCACTCAGGGAAGAGTTCTTAGCTGCTGATCTGGGGATTTCAGGCGGCAACTTTCTGGTTGCTGAAACTGGCACAGTTGCCCTCATCGAGAATGAAGGAAATATCCGACTCTCAACATCCCTACCTCGTGTTCATATTGCCTTGGTCGGAATCGAGAAGATCGTCCCCCGACTTGAGGATGTATCCGGTTTTGTACAACTCACTTCGCGCGCAGCTACCGGGCAGCCAATCGGAAACTTCTTCTCACTCATTCAGGGGCCGAAACGCGATGGCGATATCGACGGCCCTGAAGAAGTACATGTCATTCTTGTCGATAATGGTCGTACCCGTCTATTGGCCGATGACAAAGCATGGGAAGCACTTCGGTGCGTGCGCTGTGGTGCGTGTTTGAATATCTGCCCTGTTTATCGACAAACAGGGGGACACCCCTATGGATGGACGTACTCTGGACCGATTGGAGCCATTATCGCTCCCGGAATGCTGGGCATAGAGGAAGCGATGCCTCTTCCATACGCCTCTAGTCTATGCGGTGCATGTGTGGATGAGTGTCCTGTAAGAATCCCGATCCCAGAGCTACTACTCCACTGGAGGGAAAAGGCAGTTGAGAAAGGCCTCACCTCCGCTATAGAGTCGGCAGGAATCAAGGCATATACAAAGGCAGCAGAACGACCTGCAATCTTTCGCGCAGCCGGAGCAATGTTGCGGCATATACCGCTAGAAGCAGGTGGACGGGCACTCCCTATCTTGAGCGACTGGGTCAAAGAGCGATCAGCCCCCAAATCCAGTAAAAAGAGCTTTATGCAGCAGTGGAAAGAGGGAATTGAATGACTGCACGCTCATCAATCCTCGACCGGGTTCGAATTGCCCTTGCAAATCGGGAAGTTGTCGCCCATCCCGGCTCTTTCGAAGGATGGCGGCCTTTCATGCATTCCGGGAATCCAACAGAGCAGTTCACTGAGATGTTCGAAAAAGCGGGTGGTGAGGTGGTGAGCTTCAAGACTCAAGCCGAAGCATCACTCTGGGTCAGGGGCTTCCTCGCCGACTTCGATAGTCTTTCTGTTGGAGAGTTGGCACGGGGCCGGCTCAACGAAGATGCAGAACCTGACAAATGGATTGAAGAAACAGACCCATCGGCGGCTGAGGCTGGGGCTTCTTTAGCGTTCGGTGCCGTGGCTGAAACCGGCTCGCTCATCATGACCCCACAAGATGGTAGGCGGGCTCAGCTTCTACCTCCGGTTCATGTGGTGTTTCTGGACCAAGCCAAGATATACAAGGGACTGAGCGAAGGATTCGTGGCACTAAAGAATGAAGTGCTGCCGGGGGATAACGAGAGTGGAGGGCTTCCCTCTGCTGTAGGGCTACACTCCGGACCTTCAAAATCAGCTGACATTGGACAGGTGTTGGTGAAGGGAGTCCACGGACCCGGCAGAGTAGTCGCAGTGATCATAGAGTCCGCCTAACCGAGAACCTCCAAGCCTTAGATACCCATGTCCCCGCTAGCCTGAGCTAGCTGAACCCCCTAACCTCGTTACCCCATGAGTGCGAATACCAATACCTATAACCTCCAACGCGTCCTCCGTATCAGGGACGGTATGGCGGTCACGATCGGGATGATCATCGGCGCTGGTATCTTGCGTACGCCAGGGCTTATCGCTGGTTATCTTGGCGATCCATGGCTAATCCTAGGACTTTGGTTCTTCGGTGGTGTAGTCGTTGCACTTTCCACCCTAGTGCTAGCCGAGATGTCTGCAGCCCTACCCGAGGCTGGTGGAAAATACGTATACGCTCGCCACGCCTGGGGTGACACG
>DLRL01000006.1:19248-19379 GCA_002501085.1 Gemmatimonadales bacterium UBA7889 | reverse complement strand
GAACTTGAGCATGAACTGCGCCCACGTATGGGCGTCGAACTCGCTCGCCCAGTCGGGTAGCGCTCGGTCACCGATGCGCCTCCACATCCGGCTGCGTCCGAATGGCAGGGACACGATGACGCCGATCCCCC
>DLRL01000006.1:0-18953 GCA_002501085.1 Gemmatimonadales bacterium UBA7889 | reverse complement strand
GAATGGCAGGTACACGATGACGCCGATCCCCCTGTCCAGGGCCAACGGGAGGATCTCCTCCTCCGCCTCACGGTTGTCAATGGCGTAGTCGATCCCGATGAAGTCGATAGGATACTCCCGCATAACCCTCGCGAGCGCTCCGTACTGGCCTGCGCTCGTCGTCGTCATGCCGGTGTAGCGAATTCGGCCCGACTCCTTGTACTCCTGGAGTACGCTGAGCTGCGTGGGCGGATCGCCCATGTTATGCACCTGATTCAGGTCAATCACTGGAACTCGCATCCGCTCGAACGACCGCTCGATCTGATCTCGGACGCGGGCCGCGTCAACCGAGCCACCACCGCGGCCTGCGACATTGACCTTGGTTGCCCAAAAGATATTTTCGGCAAATCCGTCCTCGTCCCCCCAGCGGCCTGCGTACTCTTCAGAACCGCCACCTCCGTAGCCGGCCGCGCTATCGAACACTCGCCCCGCGGCCTCGGCGTCCTTTGCGAGTTCATGGAGGACGGCTCGGTGCCCGGCGAGTTCTTCCGGACTCGAATTCATCGAAATCCACCGACCGCCCAGTCCGATCATAGGCACCTGCTCGCCAGTTGATGGGATCGCACGTGTACGGACAGCACCGGTCTGGAGCGCCTCAAGCATGCGTGGGTTCAGAGTGAGCGCCGTGCCGGCCGCGGCGGTCATGCGAAGCCAGTTACGTCTGGAGACCATGCTGTTCCTCATGATTTTGAGAAGATCGACGAATACAGTGGTGTGTGTTTTGTGACGTGACAACACCTGCTGACTCGTACAAACCGTCTCCGAATGGAGATAGAGTCGGCTGTTCGACTCCTAGGTAGTCCTTCGGATTCGCCACATGCTCTAGATCGGTGTCCCTCGATAGCAACCTATCGTATAAGGATACTCGATAGTGGCATGGTAATGATAACCAATCGGGGTATGAGAGTGCCCGTGGCATTCATCTAGATCGTCATTACTCAACTCTTTCCCACCGATCCCTTTGTATCCGTAGATTCCGAACCCGTCACGGATATAGCCCACCAATCCTGAATGTCCATCCTCCAGAGAAGGCACCCCATCGAGTCTCCATGGAACGAAATGGTAGTGGTAGTCTGACTGTGCTGGATGTCCACCATACACGTCCACAATCTCGTGGGCGAGCGCGTCGTTTCCACGGCCGTCCACTGCGTCATAGAACACAACGCCGTTGAGTGTCATACCGATTGGACCAAGAGAGACACAAGATGGGGTCGCAGCTTCAGTGGGATTAAGCTGAAGAGTGAAACTGAAATTATTTTCAGCTGGAATCCCAGGGTTCCTGTCGATAGCAGTGAGAGCAGGATAATCAGTCATCGGCCAGTCTCCGATCTTACCGTCAACTGGTAAATTATTCCCGGAAATTGTGCGATTTGATCCTGATTCTATAACGCTTGAAGTGCCGATAGGTGGGGAGAACGACCCCTCTGGAAGAAAGGGTTTCACTAACAGGTTCCATGTGCTGTTAGTCTCATCAATCCAAGTGATTTTGCTCCGGTCACTTCCCGGTGCCCCTGGGTTCCCTGGCATGCAGGCATAAAGCTTCCCTCGTTCTGGAGCCAGGGTGGTCAGTTGTGAATCTCCTAAACGAAGCTGGGTACAATTAGGACCCACGTCATCCTTACAGATCTCGGGGTTGATGAAATACTCCGAGAGATCGGCGGAACCCTGGCCGGGGGATTCGGAATCCTGGCTGAGCAATTCGCTACATCCGATGATAAACGGTAGCAAGATAAGCAGGTGTGGGGGCGAGCCAGAATAAGTGGCTCTTTTCAACCTCAGCTTCAGCATAATATCGACTCTCTCATAGAGCGGACCTTTCTGATCACATTTTCCAGAGGCTAAACCAGGTCATTCTGTTAAATGAGCCGCATGAGCAGCCTCACCTCGCAGGACCACAACGTAGCCGGGAACAACTCACCAAATTTTTTTCAGAAAACCGACGTTTCAGTGGCGGTGGTGCGCCGCTGAATCGCGAGCTGGTGTCCCTCTGCCTAAAACAGTCGGATCATAGAGAAGCTCGAGCCTTCCAAACACTCAGGATCTCGCTTTCGCGGGCTGGTGATACAGGCATTGGTGGATCGCCGCGCTGTTCATCGGTCATAGCACCTGAGTGATACCACTCCAAAGTGTCCAGTGCCGTGACGGCAATAGAGCGGTATGTAAGCCCAGCATCCTTGGCTCGAGCCACAGAAATTCGTTGGGATCCAAAGTTGTTTCCCACCGGCATGATCCAGGGGATCGCAAAAGTGAAGTTATGCTCAGTTAGAAACTCGTAATCCTCGATCCAGGTATAACTCACTTCAGCAGAAGTTATAGCCTTCATCCCATCAATGAACACTTCCATGGTCAGGGGTGAAGCCGGACCGGTAGCATTAAATACCCCGTGGATCTGGTTCTCCAGGAGATGAACGATCCACTCTGTAAGGTCCCGCACATCTATCTGTTGAACCAGATCATCTTTCTTACCCGGCACTAGGACTTCGCCACCCCGACGGAAACGCTCTGGCCAGTATGTACCACGATGCGTCATGTCCAGCGGGCCCACGATATACCCGGGTCTTACCACACATGCCCGATCCCCGAAAGCTTTATGGACCTCTATCTCAGAGAGCGCTTTCATCACACCGTACGAGGAGGATGAACTCCGGCCTGTGGAGGACTCCTCAAGTACCGGGCCCGTGTCCTCAGTGATCTCCGTAGTCAGGTAGGGATAGTAGACCCCTGTCGAAGAGATATAGAGATATGTTCCCGCTGCGTCGCGAAGAAGTTCTGCCGAATTTCGTGTCCACTCCACGTCCCTTCCAGAAGCATCGATCACTGCGTCCCAACTTCGTCCCCGCAGTGCTGAGAGGTCCTCCCCTCGATCACCAATCAGGTGCTCCACCTGTTCAAACGAGTCCTGAAAAAGCCCGGGCTGGCTTCGGCCTCGCGTGAAGATTGTGACTTCGTGACCACGCTCGATTGCATAGCGCACATGATGGGGGCCAGTGAAGGTGGTTCCTCCCAAAATCAGGATCTTCAGAGAACGACCAGCCTGTGACAGAGATCCTTCCCCTCCGGTAATCGTCTCCTCTCGAGCAGGACTACAAGCAGAGAAGCCCAGGGCTAATGCCCCACCAGCAACGGCCGTCTTCTTAAGAAAATTACGTCTGTCAGTATCCATACCCTAAACCTGCTCCCCCACCCCGTAGGACCGCAACGTAGACCGGGGCACCGCACCGGACGCGCAAAACAGTGTCGGTAGGTGCGCTACATGAGGTCTCCAAACCCACCTCCCACCACAAGCACTATCAACCCTATCGGGATACCGAACACCAATCCCATAGTGCGTCCCACGCTGATCTTTCGAACCTCGACTGGCGAAATTCACGAGCATCACCGCATCTTATACCTATGCGCTACATCCGACTCTCAGCTGTGCTCTTGCTCCTAGCATGCGGTGATGGGAGCCTTAACGAAACCTCTGACGAGCTGACCCGATTGGAGATTGTGGGTAGCAATGCGTTCTGGTACTACGCTGACCTAGATGCGGCGACCAATTTCTATACGAAAACCTTGGGTCTTAAGCTCGCCGCAGATTATGGTTTTGCTAAGATCCTTCAGGTCGCGGGCACTTCCTACTTGACGTTAGTCGATGGAACGATGGGGATGCATACGCCCGATGAGCCCAAGACAGTCGCACTAGCCCTTGTGACCGATCAGCTTGATGAGTGGTGGGAGTACCTTACCCAACAGGGTGTCGAGGTGCGGAACGCGTATAACCCGACCGAGAATAGCGCCCATGACGGGTTCGTCGCGTATGATCCTGAGGGGTATTATCTGGAATTCGAGCGCTTCAACCCCCACTCTGAAAACGAGCGATTCTTACCTATGCTTGAACGAGCGGAGACCGTCCCCGCTCAAAGCATAGATTCGGAGGTTCCCTCTGGTTTGGGCTTCAAGGCGACCATCCTCTGGTTGTACTATCGAGACTTGCCTGGCATGGAAGACTTCTGGGAAGACGAGATCGGCCTCCGTATGGTCGCCGACCAAGGTTGGGCGAAGATTTATGAGGCTTCCTCGACCGGCTTTATTGGCTTGGTGGATGAGACTAGGGGAATGCACTCCTACACCGAACAAAAGGCAGTGACTATCTCGCTGTGGACGACCCAGTTGGCTGAATGGTTCGAGCACCTCCGCGGCGGATCCCTTGAGATGCGATCCGAATCGATTGAAGAAGGGAATCCTCGGTACCGCGCTTTCGTTGGCTACGATCCCGAGGGCTATTACGTAGAGTTTGACACGTTTTTACCACACGAAGATAACGAGGAACTGCTGCGACTAATCAACCGCCAATCATAGAAAACACGGTATTCCGTCTAGTCCCCTACCACACTGGATGTGCATCAAACCGCAGCTATGTCGACCAACTGCGCTCCGCTGATATCGAGATCAAATCCTACTCGTTTGATGATGGCCATTAGCTCGGTGCACGTGTAGTCGTCTATCTGCAGGCCCGGTGGGCGGATGAAGGTGGAGTCGATGATGCCGCGCCTGTGGTAGATGAATTTCCGGTACGCCAGGCCGATCTTTGGCTGAAACTCGTACCGGATCAGCGGCACGTAACGGTCAAAGAGGGCCGCGGCTCGCCCAGAATCGCCCGCCCTGAAGGCCTCGTAGATACCGACCAGCACCTCAGGGAACGCGAATCCGGTCATGATTCCTCTCGACCCTCGCTGGAGTTCCTCCAGGAAATAGACACCGCCCAGGCCACCAAAAATCCCAATGGAGTCGGGCGCCAGTCTCTGGATGCGGCTCATCTTCGCCAGAACGGGATAGTCCTCGAGTTTGATGTAGCTCACCCCGGCGATCTCGTCGGCCATCCGGGCTATAAGTTCCGGCGACAGCATCGTCCGAAAGGACTCCGGGAAGTCATGGATCGCGACCGGGATGTCGAGGGCGTCGGCCACCGAAGCGTAGTAGTCGAAGATCACCTGGTCGTTCTGAACGCCAATGGGCGCGACGAACACACCCTGTGCCCCAAGCTCCTGTGCTTCGCGAGCCTGTTCGATGGCGCCAGCCGCACCAAAGGCCAAGACCCCCACCCATGTAGGGAACAAACCGTCTGCCTGGTCCACCACCGTCGTCACAACCTGCTTCCGCTCAGCATTCGACAATCGATGGGCTTCGCCCATGAAGCCCAGGATGCTAACGCCGTGGACGCCGACCTCCCGCTCGAAGTCGATGAGACGCCTGAGGCTGACTTCGTCAACGGCTCCGTCGTCGGTGAACGGAGTAGGCAGAATCGGAAGAACACCTTGAAGTTGCATCATGCTCGATCGTTTGAATATGATTCTCGTGATCCGTTAGATGACCGGTCGTCATCATCACGGGCTGGCAGAAATCGGCCGTTTGTGGGCGCAACGGCCACCGCATGGTCTTTGTAGACGCAGCGGCCACGCAGCCACGTCGAGACAACTCTTCCTCGGACGCGACGACCGTGGTAGGGACTCCATCCCACCGCGTAGTGCATCTTGCTCTCGTCCAGCGTCCATTCGGCATCTGGGTCGAAGACTACGAAGTCCGCATCGGCACCCGCCTCGAGGTGTCCCTTCTGTGAATACCCGAACAGGGTTGCCGGCCCCGCAGATACGAGCTCCAGGAATCGTCCCAACCCGATGCGGCCCGTTGCCACCCCCTCGCTGTACAAGAGTGTCCCCAACGTCTCGACTCCGGGCATTCCGGCGTACGCCTCGAAGATGTCGTCGGTTTCCTTCCTATGTAGCGGGTAGGGGGAGTGGTCCGACGTGACGATGTCGATGAGTCCTTCCTGGACCTGCCTCCAGAGGCCGTCCACATTTTCCTGCGAGCGCAGTGGCGGATTGCACTTGGCCCGGCCTCCCTGCTCACGCAGGGCATCCATGGTCAGTAGTAGATACTGAATGCACGTCTCTCCCGACGCCCGGACTCCCTTTGCTCGATTCCACTCTATGAGCTCGAAAGTGCGTGGCAACGTGCCATGGACCATGTGGAGACGGGCGCCCGACCAATAGGCCAGCTCGAGCAGGCGTCCTGCGGCCTCGGCCTCGGCCACGGCCGGACGACTCAGTGCGTGATCGACGGGCGTCGTGTCACCACGAGCCTGAAAGGCCTTGGCCTGGGCGAGCACGATCTCTTGATTCTCCTGATGAGCAGCCACGACCCGGCCGGTGTGGGCGATCTCTTGGAAGGCCTCGTAGAGACGTCCGTCGGGGATACGGGGGAATCGAATGGGATCGACCTCGATGGTCGATACCTTGAACCCCACGGCACCGGCCGCGGCCATCTCGGCAATGATCCCAAGGTCCCCTTCAGGAGGAAACGTCGCGTAGAGACCCACATCGACGACGGCCTCGTCGGTGATGTCCGCAACTTTTGCCTCGAACCTCTCCCTGGAATTGACCGGTCGCGCTGGCTTGTCAAACGGCATGTCGATGACGGTCGTCGTCCCGCCAGCCGCGGCTGCCTTGGTCGTGGCGGTGATCCCCTCATCCCTGCAGGATCGGGTGTGGACGTGCGCGTCCACAAAACCTGGGAGAACCAGGTGTCCGTAAGCATCGACGGTCTCAATGCCGGAGAGGGGCGTCTCGGAGGACCCCGTCACGAGTCCGTTTGTGATGCCGAGCCATCCGGCCTTCAGGACCATGCCGTTCGAGAGAGCGATGTCACCGTGCACCACAAGGTCGTGGGTCGCCGTGTCATTCACAGCTCAGGCCTCATAGCGTCTGCAGCGTCCTTTCCAGGGCGTCGATGGCAAGCCGCCCGAGGGCGAACACCGGGATTTCGATCTCGGCGCCCACACTCTCAAGAATCTCGGCGGGAGACCCAACGTAGTCGAAAACCAGCGCGTCGGCACTCGTCTTGCCCAGCCGATCTGCTAGCCACCGAGTAAGCGGCCGTCCGCCAGATTCCCCGAACACGTGAATCCGGCACGAGAAGCCCGCTGCCTCCCATTTTCGCGCCGCAGGCGCCGCCTGGGCCGTGAATGGCACCATAACCTCCAACGATCCAAGGCCGCGACCAGACAACTCCGCTACAGCAACTTCCACCGGCTGAATCAGTGGCTTGCGAGCGGTGAGACTCGGGAAAGTGCCGGCACAGAGGACCAGGTGGGCAGAGACACGACTGTCCAAGTCGGCTATAGCGTCCTGCAGATGGGGCTCCAGGAAAGCTGCATCAGCCACGATGGGCGTTCCGTCACGCAGGCGCGTCTCAAGAGGATATCCGTCCGGATCGCACGCTGGGACTTGATCCCTGGTCAGATCGTCGAGCGCTCCTCGCATCTCGAAACGGGACAAACCCAGAAGACCCGTGAGACCCTCCATCAAGTCAGGACGGGGCGTCTGCCCGATCGTATGGATCCCTACAACAGTATCACTCATGGGCCTTCGGGACGTGGGTGATCTTCAACACGCGACATTCCAGTGGCTTGTAGAGCCCCTATTTTCCGTCGCTCTGAGCCGGGGGCGCAAGTAGCCTACTATCGTCAGTGGCACGGACGCCCGTAGGATGGGGATTCGCTCCATTGGACCGGGCTCCTTACAACGCTCGCTCCGATGTGCCGGACCCCCTCAGTGAGGTCGCATGCTCAACTCTCTTCTCGAGAAGCTGGCGGTTGTCGACACCTTCGTCTGGGGCCCGTGGACCATGTGGTTCTTGGCGGGAGTTGCAGTCTATTTCACTGTGCGCTCTGGCTTCTTTCAGATTGCGGGGCTCAGCTACATCGCTCGCAATACACTCGGACGTCTCAAGCCCGGCTCCACCACAGTCAAAGGGCAACTCATGACGCCCGTGCAGGCTGCCGCGACGTCCCTGGCCGGTACGGTGGGCATGGGGAACATGGCTGGCGTGGCGACCGCCCTGTCCGTAGGTGGGCCTGGCGCCATCTTCTGGATGTGGCTCCTAGCGTTCTTCGGGATGATGTCGAAGACGGCTGAGATCACCCTTGGTGTGTACTACCGGGAACGAGGCCCCGACGGCCAGCTGCGCGGAGGGCCTCAATACACGATCCAGCGTGGCCTCGGCTGGACTCCCCTCGCCCTCCTGTTCAGCACCGGCATGCTTATCAACGCCGTGTTTGCAGCTTCGATGCTGCAGGCGCACACAGTGGGGCGTGCCCTCTTGGCCAGCTACAGTCTCGATCCGTACCTCGCGACCAGTTCCATGGCAGTCATCACTGCGATAGTCGTCCTTGGCGGTGTCCGACGGATCGGCCGCTTCTCGGAGCGGCTGGTCCCCATCATGACCATGGCGTACCTGGCCGGTGGACTCGTGGTGATCGCAGTCAACTTTGAGGCTCTTCCAGCAGTTCTGAGCTCCATCTTCTCACACGCGTTCTCCGCGACGGCGGGAGCTGGTGGCGCCGCCGGTATCGCCGTGAGCACCGCAATCAAGCAGGGCATGGCTCGCGGCATGCTCTCCAATGAGGCGGGCATGGGAACCGCACCAATGGTTCACGCGACTGCCCAGACCTGTCACCCCTTCCAACAGGGGGTCTGGGGCGCGTTCGAGGTCTTCTTCGATACGATCTTGATCTGCTCCATCACGGCACTGGCCATCCTCTCCACCGGCGCCATGGCCGGCGGTGAGTCGGGCATTGAGCTTCTGCTGGTCGCATTCGCGGAGGTGTTCCCTTTCTCCGTGGCATCAATCATCGTGTCAGGATCCATCGCCACATTCTGCCTGTCCACTCAGATAGGCTTCTACGTCTACTTCGAAACGTGCCTGGTGAACCTAGTCGGTGTGCGTCCTATCCGGGTCCTGCGCTGGCTATACTTCGTGCCGGGTATCGTGGTTGCGGGAGTCGCAGACGTGGATCGCCTCTGGGTGGTTGCCAATATCGCCGTAGCCGCGGTGGCGATCCCCAATCTGGTGGCTATGCTCTGCCTCAGCGGGGTGTTCAGGACCCTCATGAGAGACGAGATCTCCGGTGAGAGAGCCTACGCCACGGCGAACGTGGATGATACTGATCCGGTGCTGCGAGGGATCGGCGCGACGAGGCGCGACGCCTAGAAGGTGGACGGCTACCTAGTCCTGAAGGACATATAAGGATTTCGTCAGCTAGTTCCCACCTTCTAGCTTCAGGGAATCCAATATCTGTTCTCGGTATTTCTCTTTGTTGATGTAATGAGAGTGGTTCAATTAGAAAAATAGCGAAGCAGTAGAATCCGGACAGTCAGACCTAATGGTACTCTTTTGTGAACCCATTGCGGCTGTTCGTCACAGTGAAGGAACCATCGGCACGTGCAGAGACCTTGAGCCAGTGTGCCTCTCCGTTATGGATAGGAGCAGGAGAAACGCCCAGTCCCCGTAGAGGTCCTGTCATCGGAGCAACCGGCATTGTGCCCGGCTCGTCGTCGACCCCGTTTGCTATGAAGAGCCCGGGAACCGTGAACTCCTGACCGCTCAGTTGAGAGAAATGCAACTGCCATAGATCCTCCAAACCTGGAGCGGAGTGCAGAACCTGCATCGCTTCAGGTTGTCCGCCTTTCCTCGTTCCGTTGTTCATGATCGCCGCACGAGCCTCGATCGCGTGGACCACGACCTCGGCGTTCGAGCTAGGTTGCCCGTGGTGGGTTACCACAAAAAGGTCGACGGTTCCGATAGGATTTCTGGGGCACATTAGCTCAAACTCAGTGTTCGCAGTCAAGTCACCGAGATGGAGGACTCGAAACGCTCCGAACTGTGCGATGATCCCGACAGACTGAGCATTCTCACCGTTGTCTTCCTGCTGACGTGTGAAGTCGACGCAGTAAGGGTTAACTGCACCTCCACCCCGAAGCGGGCGGTCGATGACCTGCTTCGCCGCTGTGACTACCCTGACATCTATTCTCCCAAGAGGAATCCTATCTCCGGGCGTCACAACGGTGTGTTCGCGATCCTGGTACAGTGCGCGATAGGTGGTGCTGAGGAATTCAGCTACAGTGGCATTCGACTCGACGCTCGGCCCGTGGTCAATGAAGTGCCGGACCGGGACTTGCCTAGCCAACTCCTGCATCGCGCCGTAATGGTCTCCATGCCAGTGGGTCGTGATCAGGTGGTTGATCTCAGTGACACTGGCGTCGCGCATTGCGCTTATGATTCGACCGGCATCTCTGGTCGCCCGCTGTCCGCCATTTCCCGTGTCGATCAGAAGCGTTTGGCCGTTTGGAGACACAAACAGCGTCGCACCTCCACCCTCGACATCAATCAGGTAAATTTCAAGAGCCTGACCACTCACTTTGACCGGAGAGACACCTGATCCGAGTGTGATCAGACTGATGGCGAATAACAGGGTTTTCTTCATACCCTAAACCTGCGCTCCCACCCCGCTGGACCGCAACGTAGACGGGAGCACCACACTGGACTGAGCAGCGCCACCAAATATTTTTCAGGAAACGGCGTTTCAGTGGCGACGATGTGTGCCGACTCCAGCCCTCTGAATGTCTTGTACTTACGCCAGCTTACGCCTACTGCGGGGAATTCTTGTGGCGGAGGCGCATCCAAGCGTCGTCGCGGCACAAACCGCAGGTCGTCGGCGGATAGAACTGTGCCTTCGCGGTGACGTCTCCCATTAGTTGATATCGGAACCAAGCCACGGTTGCCCCGTGGATTCCAGGGTTCATGGCATCCTCATGAACGCCCACGAACTGTGCGTCGACGAACTCCGTGGTGACGTCAGTGAATGCCTGATCAGCAACCCTGTTAGCCCGCCCGTCTTCGCTCGCGCTGACCATAAGCATTGATGCAGCGTGCCCCGCCAAATGGGGTCGCTCATAAGCACTAATCGGCATCAATGGCATGGTAGTGACGATTCCTGCCGGGCCGGGAACGTTGGCTCCCGCGGTGATCGTGGCACCACCCCCTTGGGAGTGCCCAGCCGCACCAATATTCGTGATGTCCAACATTCCAAAGTAATCGCTGCCGGCGCGCGCATTTTCAGCGGCCAACCAGTCGATCGCCCCCTTGTGAACCGCACCGCCGCGGGTCCTGTTGGTGTGGCCGCCCATGACGACAAATCCGTGCGACGCCCAATGGTCAAGCAGGTCTTGATATCGATCGATCTGGTATAGCGTCCCGTTGTTCCAACTGATGATCGGATGTTTGCGTCCATCCTCTCCTAGCTGCATCGGCCGGACGATGTCATAGGCGGCGTCTGGACCGACGTTGGTATCCCGGTGAATGGCGAACGGTCCGGGTGCAGCAAAATCGCTGACGGACGGCCAGGTATCACCGCCCTGAGCAGGCACATTCTGCGCATCCGCTGACGATGAAAAGGCGGAAAACGAAAGCGCGACCGACAGCGTGAGTCCAAGAACGAATGTCTTCATGATGTTTCTCCGTCTTCTAGTTGCGCTGCTGGCTGGCCACATCCCTGGGGACTCCGAAGAGCGCGGACGAGTAGCAGGGTTCTCTTCATACCCGAAAATGCCCCTGACCTCAGAATTACCGCAACTTATTCGAGCTAAAAGGCGGGTATGAACATGGGGTGCCCATTCATGAGGATACCGAGGACTGATTAGGGCACTCCCGCTTTAGTCCACTGAGGCACCACAATTATCACAAATAGCTCTCGACAGTATGTATAATATCTTTTACATTGTGTAAAATTTCTTATACATAGGTATACCGATGAACTTTTCGTATAAAGAGAAAAGTCTGATCACTTCTCTAGTCGTCACTTTACTGATATTTGGGCGGTATTTTTTTGGCGTTTTTTCAAATGTAACTGCGACTCCGAGTGAGCAATTCGACTTTAGTGATGTCATTAGAGTCATCATTCTCATCGCGATATTAGAGGGTATTATTAAATGGTTTTTCAGCAAGAAAGATGAAGCTGATCTAGTAGATGAAAGAGATAAGCTCATAGATACTAAATCCTATCGAAATAGTTACTGGACTTTGTGTATCGGAGCTTGGTTTATCCTGATGCAACTTCTATTTGAAGCATCAGGACTTTGGTCTAATGCTTACCATACTCTTGTCTTTACGTCTCCCACATTCATCGCACATCTGCTACTGCTGTTCTTTGTTCTATCTGAGGTGATTCACTTTAGTACCCAACTCTTTTATTACCGTAAGGGCGTATAAGTTGCCTACGGGATTAAGCAATAACATTAGGAGGTTGAGGTTTGAGGCAGAAGAAATGTCTCAACAAACCTTAGCAACTAAAGTTGGGGTAACTCGTCAAACGATAATTGCGATAGAGAAAGACAAATATTCTCCTTCTCTGGAAGTTGCTTTCAAGATATCAAATGTATTTGAAGTGCCCTTAGAAGAAGTTTTCAGCTACGACTGAGAGCACCACACGGGACACGCAAAACAGTGTTGGCTGGTGCGCCAGGAGAGACTAGTTCCCGGCAGATCCTTGCAATAAATCCACCTTGAAGGGCCCGGCAGAGAAACCGGCCGGAGTACCCTCTACACCACCGGTCAGTCCCGTCATGGACGCAGAGAATCCCTCATCTTCGACGACCCGTAGACTGGCCTCTGATAGAGCGAAGGTTGCCTCTTGGGTTGAACTGGAAGCCAGGGCCACCATCAGGTGAAGAAAGGCCCATCGGGCGAAGGGATCCTCG
Organism: Gemmatimonadales bacterium UBA7889; assembly: GCA_002501085.1. Taxonomy (GTDB): domain Bacteria; phylum Gemmatimonadota; class Gemmatimonadetes; order Longimicrobiales; family Gaopeijiaceae; genus UBA1142. The sequence goes on along the minus strand of DLRL01000006.1, from coordinate 6,339 downwards.
GGAAACTCAATGGATGCCTCAGTAACTGGCACGGGGTTCTTGTTTCTCTCTCTCTCTATTGTGAGGGTCCTTAGATCTAAGAGGTCCCCTGCCCCAACCAGATTTATGCGCAACCCCAAGCCACGGTGTGGCCCTGTTCGCTGTACCGATCGACCGTCCACCACCACCACACCGGATGCACCCACGACCCAAGCGGAATCGCCATCCACCACAAGTGCTGTATTCTCGTCTATTCCCAATCCGATTTGCGGTGAGTCCTCCTGGAGAACGGACACCAGGATCCGTCCGATCCGACCCCGTGCCAGGAAGTGCTGATCTAACATCCCTGACTCGAAGAAACCCATACCCTCCCGGATACGAACACCGTCACCGTCCGGCAGCCGAACACCGTGAGTCACCGCATCCGCAGAACTCCCACCGGCAATCATTACGCGGCTCATCATGGCTGCCCCGGCACTCGAGCCCGATACCACAGCACCCTCTTGCCACCGCTGCCAGAGGGCACGGTAGGCCTCTGTGGTGTCTCCACCTGGAAGGAACACATCAACGATCCGGCTCTGGGATCCACCAGTGAAGAAAAATCCTGAGCAAGTCCTCACCTCAGCAACTACGGAAGAGTCTTGGGCTTGGGATGGATCCTCTGTCGAAATGAGGAGGCCTTTCACCGAACCGGATCCACCGTAGCCAGTCAAGGTCTCCACAGCCCGCTCCATTGAGGCCACGGGTTCACTACTGGCTGTCGGCACCACGCATAACGGGCCGTCCCCTGCTCGCGCATCGAGAACGGATTGGTAGACAGCAGAATTGTCTGCCTGAAGCCCACCTCCAGCAATGACCAAGCGTCCAGTCATCTTGGCCTCTCCATCTCGACCAACGCTATCGCTCACAGCACACCCGACTGCTATCAGAATGCTCGTGAATAATAGTGTTTTCTTCATGCCCTAATTCTGCCCCCTCACCCCGCAGGACCGCAACTCACCCCGCAGGACCACAACTTATACGCGAGCACCACACCGGACGTGCGACATGTCATGAATCTACTCGGATACCTGTACCTCTGATGGCAGGAAGCTAACTTTCGTTCACCGGCAATGTCCGTCTCGGACATTGAACTAGGGTCTACCCAGAGTGCCTGGCCATGAAAGTACTCATTCTAGGCGCCGGCGAAGTCGGATTTCATCTCGCCAAGCGCCTCTCTCAAGAAACTCAGGACGTCATCCTGATCGAGTCAGATCCAGACCGAGCTGACTTCGTGTCCAAGCAACTTGATGTCCTGACATTGGTCGGAAATGGGGCCTCACTACCTGTTCTTGGAGAGGCTGGAATCGCCGACGCTGGGATGCTTCTTGCCGTAACTAGTAAGGACGAAGTGAACCTTGTCGCCTCGATGACAGCCAAGAGTCTAGGGGTGCAGCACGCGGTCGCACGCATTTCTAATCCGGAATACTACGATAAGGACTCAGCACTGTCCCGTGAACGGATGGGGATTGATTTGATGATCAACCCAGAGAGGGAATGTGCGAAGGAGATATTTGATCTATTGCGTAGTGAGATCGCGACTGACGTGGTACCCCTGGCTGGCGGTCGCGTGCAGCTTATTGGGCTTCGAGTAAAGACTGGCGCACCGGTCGAGGGACGCACTCTGGAGCAGCTCGCCGCGGAACTTGAAGGACATCACTATGTCACTGTAGCAATTGTTCGGGATGGGAAAACCGAGATTCCCAAAGCAACCTCGGTGATCCGAGCTGGAGACCTGGTCTACTTACTCTCACCCTCGACAGAGATTGGCGACATCGCTTCGCTAGCAGGCTACGAACCATCTGGCCTACGCCGAGTTATGATCGCAGGTGGTAGCAGTGAAGGAGAACACCTTGCACGAATACTCGGGAGTCAGGGTATCGAGTGTGTTATTCTGGATCATGACCGGAGACACTGCGTCAAGCTCGCAGAGCGCCTTCCGCACGCGCTTGTGCTGCACGGAGATGCTACGGACTTGGACCTACTCGAGATGGAAGGAGTTGCTGGGATTGATGGTTTCGTGGCAGCCACAGCCAGGGACGAGACAAACATCCTTGCCAGCCTCCTAGCAAAGACCAGTGGAGCGCAAGAAGTCATCAGCCTTGTCCACAAGTTCGAGTATCTGCGTCTCGTGCCACGGGTTGGAATCGATGCCAGTGTCTCCCCTCGCATGTCTGTAGTGAACGCGGTTCTTCGCTATATCCGGAAGGGAAAGGTGGTGGCAGTCGCTAACCTCACAGGCATCGATGCAGAGGCGATCGAGTTCACGGTCGAGGAAGGGTCAGAGATCACCAGCAAGAAACTAAGAGAAACGCATTTCCCGAAGGATGCTATTATCGGCATCATCTTGCGAGGAAATGATATGATCTTGCCGCGCGGTGGCGACCAGGTTTTATCCGGAGATGATGTAATCGTGTTTGCACTCCCCTCTGCGATACCCAAGGTCGAGAAGCTTTTCGCCTGATGTCGCTCCAGCGTATCATTAACGTCGTCTGTTTACTCCAGGTGTTTGTTGGGCTGTCGATGCTTGCCACAGCCGGAGTAGCGTTCTTTTTCGGTGATGGTGACTTCTGGGGAATTCTGTCCTCGGGCCTCATCACCCTCGTAGTGGGCGGTGTGATCTATCGAACCACCATTTTTCAAGGTGACATAACCCCAAGGGAAGGGTTCGCGATGGTCACTTTGGCGTGGACCGCTACCGCATGTTTCGGAGCCCTCCCCTACCTTCTCACCGAAACGCTGGACTCACCTATAGCAGCAGTATTCGAAGCGATGTCCGGCTTTACAACAACAGGCGCTACCGTCTTCAGCGACATAGAAGCACTCCCTCACGGGGTGCTATTCTGGCGCTCACTGACTCAGTGGCTGGGGGGCATGGGGATCATCGTCCTCGTGATTGCAATTCTGCCCTTCTTGGGCGTGGGCGGGATGCAACTATTCCATGCAGAAGTCCCTGGCCCCACACCACAGCAGCTAAGGCCTCGAATCACCCAAACTGCCAAACTCCTTTGGTTTGTCTACGTCGGGCTGACGGCTACGCAGGTTTTACTCTACCTGATCGGAGGAATGAGCCTGTTCGATGCACTGAACCACAGTTTCACGACCTTGGCGACCGGAGGATTTAGCACCAAGAATGCGTCACTCGCTGCCTTTAACTCTCCCTACATCCAGTGGGTGACGATCCTTTTTATGTATCTGGCCGGAGTTAACTTTGCCCTGCACTTCAGGGCCGCTACTGGTAAACCAGTGTACGGTAGCGACCACGAATGGCGCTTTTTCAGCTGCGTGATATTAGGGGGCGGACTTCTTATCGCCATCGTCAACCTGACTTCAGGTGCCTCAGTTGGCATTGAGCCAGCCCTTCGCGATGCTCTTTTCTATGTAACTGCCATCACCACAACCACAGGCTTTGCTAGTACAGATTATGAACTATGGGCTCCTGGGGTTCAGATGACGCTCTTCGCCTTCTTTTTCATAGGTGGTATGGCTGGCTCGACCGGCGGAGGCATCAAAGCTATGCGTATACTTCTGCTGCTGAAGCAAACCGCTAATGAGATCAGGAAGCATCTTCATCCACGCGCGGTACTCCTAACGCGGATTGGTACAACCCCCGTGAAGCAAGAGGTGTTGGCGAACGTAACTGGATTTGTGATCCTCTACCTCATCTTCTGCCTAGTTGGGGCAATCCTCCTCGCCTTCATGGGGATGGACCTCCTCAGCGCGATCGGGGCTAGTATCGCGACGGTGGGGAACGTGGGTCCGGGCTTCGGAGACGTAGGCCCGACCGATAACTATGGTTGGCTATCTAGTCCAGCCCTGGCCCTCCTTTCCTTTTTCATGCTCGTCGGACGACTTGAGATCTTCACAGTACTGCTCCTGTTCCACCCTGAGACTTGGAAGAATCGACGCTCCTTCCGCTGACCACTCTTCCTCCACCTTGTCTGCAAATGAGGGCATACGTCCGCCCTTCTCGAAACCTTACCGCCGCAGTCCACGCATGATAGCGTTCTAGCTGTAGGGGGTCTCCAGTCCTCCGAATGTCGCGTACTTGCTATCCCGAACGGCCCGACTCAGCACGGTGAAAACGGACTGAACGTGATCTCCACCTGTGGGTATTCCCTATCCACACCGGACGCGCAAAACAGTGTTGGTAGGTGCGCTAGTCCTCGCAAAGATCTTTGAGGTGTCTCGCAGTTTGGCTGTCAGCAACCGTCAAAACGCGATCCTTACGCCACCGTTGATCGCCACGCCCTCAAGTGGAGCCCACACGTCGGTGATCCACCTACCTTCGGGACTGCGAGACGGCCTCACGAGCGGGTCGTACTGGGTGTGACGAGTGTCGAGGATGTTCTCCGCGTTCACGAACACCCTGACACGACCAAACCGACGCTCGGCAATGACTCCAACGATCACGTAGGGCTCTGACGCCGAACGATATGGGTTGTCGTCTAGCGCTTGTCTGCCTGTGTAATAGAACTCCGCACCAATCCGGCCTCGGCCTTCTGACTCCCACCCTCCAATGACCCCAACGGTATGCGTCGGAGTTAGTGGCACCTCTCGCCGCATCGTCCCTTCGGGGTCCGTCTCCCGCGAACGGGTGTAGACATAGGTCGCCGTCCCAAACAGTGGGCCGTCCCGGAATCGGGCGAGGAACTCGGTTCCCCACGTGCGCACGGGGTCCGGGCTATTGAAAAGCTCCAAACGACCACCGGACACCGAACGAACAGCAATCGCATCCTCGATCTCAGACCCAAAGACAGCGGCGTTGAACTCCCAAGGCCCAAGTGTCCTGCCAACGTCAGCCATGACGCTTCTGGCTTTCTCCACCTCCAAGCCCGGAAATGGGTCGAGCACGCTCAGGCCAACGGCCTCGGTCTCCTCAACGAACGGTGACGGTGGGAAATACCCGCTACCGGCGGATGCCCGCATGACCCACTCGCCGGGACGGATGAGTACCGACAGTCGGGGATTGAAGTGCGACCCGTACTCGCTGTGGAAGTCCAACCGGGCACTTCCGGACACACTGAGCCAAGAGCTAATCGCGTACTCTTCCTGAGCGAACAGTGCTGGGACCGTGTACGTGAAGTCGAAGACCGGAACGTCCTCAGCGTCGTATTGGTCGTGCTGGATGGCTGCACCGAGCACCCAAGCGTGATCACCGTCTTGGCCCGAAAGCGACACCTCGGTGAACGCCGTAACGTGTCGGTCCCGCTCGGTAACGCCTCCGAATTGATGTCGATGCGTTTGGCCCATCGCTGACCCACGCACACTCAAGAGACGTGAGTCGGAGATGAGCTTGCGACCCATAACTCCCAAATCGGCTCGTCTTGTGTCTAATGCTTCGGTAAATGGAGTCCCTGCCGGGGTGGTGCCGCCCTCAGTCGTACCGCCTTCGCGGTCCTCCACCATCCCGCCTGCGGTGACGAAGACCGACCCACCCGACCCATCGTTCCAGAAGAGACGGGGGCGTACAACCGCCCGCCGGTATCCCGGCAGATCTGCCCATCCATCGTTGTCCACGTCCGCCTGACCGTGGCGGTTCGCGCTGGCCAAGAGCGTGTGCCCCCAGCGTTCACTCGACTCCTTGGCAAGCCACAGGACCGCATCCGTACCACCCAAGGTGGATTGGTTCACAAGTAGCTCGCGTTCGTCTTCAGGTCGCCTCGAAATCAGGTTTACGACGCCTCCAAGTGCAGTTGACCCATAGAGGGCTGATGCCGCCCCTTTGATGACCTCGACTTGGCCGAGGTCCATCGGAGGGATCTGGAGCGGCCCCAGCGCTCCTGCCTGTCCACCGTAGAGCGGAAGACCGTCGGACAGGATCTGTGTGTACCGACCTCTCAACCCCTGAATTCGCACGCTGGCCCCACCTAACGACGGGGCGGTCGGCTGCACCCGCAACCCGGCTGTCTCGTTAAGCAACATGGAAATGTCACCGGGCGTCATGAGCTGTTTTTCCTCGATCTCTTCTCGGGAGACCACCTCAATACGGAGAGGCTCATCTTCGACTCGACGTTCGGTCCGAGACGACATGACGACGATCCCCTCGGTCTCAATCGCTTCCTCGGTCAACTCGACCACCACCGTGGTGTCAGCGTCGGTACTCAGTGTGACGACCAATTCGACGGAGGCGTAGCCGACGCGGGTGATGCGGACCTCATGAGAGCCGACAGCAAGCTGTAGGTGGGCTTCCCCGAGTGCGTCCGTCAGCGATCCCGTCACACCCGCTGTTATCTGTGCACCTTCGACGGGCGTGCCCTCAGAAACGGTTCGGAACGTGACCCGGACTTGTCCCTCCACTACACCGTTAGCGACTGGACC
>DLRL01000065.1 GCA_002501085.1 Gemmatimonadales bacterium UBA7889 | reverse complement strand
GTCGCCTGAAGAAGCTTGATGACATCAAAGGCTGGTGACTCACGCACATCCTCAATATTTTTCTTGTATGCAACACCGAGTATGAGAATCCTGGACTCCTTCAGGGTCCGATTATTGTGACTAAGGGCCTTGCGTACCTTGTCGACGACAAAGATCGGCATTTCTGCGTTGATTTCAAATGAAAGATCAATGAAGCGAGTCTCGTAATCGAGTGTGCGCATCTTCCAAGACAGGTAGTGTGGGTCGACTCGGATGCAATGACCTCCAAGTCCCGGTCCTGGTGTGAATTTCATGAAGCCGAAGGGCTTGGTGGACGCAGCATCAACAATCTCCCAGATATCCACTCCGAGCTGATCAGCGATGAGAGCAATCTCGTTGATAAGTCCTATGTTCACTGCTCGGAATGTATTCTCCAAGATCTTGGTGAACTCTGCAGCATCTGCTGACGAAACTCGAACAACTGTATCAATAAAGCTTTCGTAAAACCTTTGCCCTACATCCCCACACACTTCTGTAAGTCCACCAATAACCTTGGGTGTATTTTTTGTCGTCCAAGTTTCGTTTCCGGGATCCACTCTTTCAGGTGAAAAACAAAGGTAAAAGTCCTCTCCCGCTTTCAGGCCGGAATTTTCGAGAATTGGCTGTAAGACCTCCCGTGTGGTCCCAGGATATGTCGTTGACTCAAGGAGGATGAGCTGACCCGGATGCAGCACAGCTGCGATCGCTTCCGCTGCAGCTCTTACATGAGAGAGATCCGGATCACCATTCTTCAAGAGTGGGGTAGGAACGCATATAGAGATAGCATCACATTCCTTGATGCGACTTAAGTCACAAGTTGCTTCGATTAGACCCCTGCTGCAGAGCTCTTTGACTTCATTATCCGTCAGGTCCTGGATATGCGAGTGACCAGCATTAATATTTTCGACGATCTGCTTATCTAAGTCAACACCGATGACCTTGAACCTACCACTGCTAGCAGCTTCAAGAGTCAGTGGAAGACCGACGTAACCCAACCCAATCACACCGAATATTACGAGTTCTTTGTCACTGGCCACAGGATACTCATTCACCTTGGAAGGGACATTACTCTATTTTGCTAACGGATCATCCAAATCCGCTAGGGCGGGTAAACACCCTTCTAGATTCTGCACTTATGACGTCTACAAGGGAGAACTAGATGCAACAAATTCTCATGCCGTCAACGAGAAAACCCCTTCTGCAATAAAATGCCAAAGGGGTTCGCAACGGATTATTAGTACTAAACGCTGGAAGGGCTACTCACTGACAACCATAGCTGGAGCTTTTGTGACCTTGCCAGCCGAAATACAACGTGTGCACACGCGGACACGACGACGAGTGCCACTCTCATCGACAATCTTTACCGTCTGGAGGTTCGGGAGCCACCGGCGGCGTGTCTTATTGTGAGCGTGGCTAACGTTGTTCCCAGTAGCGGGACCCTTGCCACACACATAGCAAATTCTAGCCATATTACCTTAGTTACCGATCTAATTCTGCGTTAAACAGCACGGACCACCTAATTACCGCTGGTATTCCCTTCCCCACTGGTCGTGTCAGCTACAACAACTTCCGTTGATTCCAAGTAGTGCATCGCAAACTCAGCTGCCAAACGGGAACCTTCATCGATCGTTCCTGCTGCAGTCCATACGTTCAAGGCAGAATCATTTACGGCATGGACGACACCGGTCACAGTCGCCCGCTCACCCATGGTAACGGCCACACCCTCTGCCTTAACCTCTTCAGACATTGAAATGAGGAATGGTTGCCCATTCGGAAGTTCAAGCCAGAAGCCCTGTGTACCAAGCATACTGGCTACGTTTAGCCCTGATACCCGTATCAGCCGCCCCTCAAATGGGCCTGCATCAACCTCTAGGTCAGTAGCAGCAACAGTGGTTGCAACCTCCATCTCATCTGCTGTATCACTCTCCTCGACGATATCGAGCGCCCGCTCTTCAGCGGCCCGGACGTTGAGGTAGTACATGAATGCACCAATAACAAGGAATGCAACTACCATTAGAAGCATGCCCAAGTCAGCAGCACCCCGTCGGGAAGTGTTGTCAGCCATATCCGTCATCCTGTACGGTTGAGGTGTCCCCATTATTTCATGAGCCAAACTAATTAACCAATTCGATAAGCGATATCTCAGCTGCATCACCTTTACGGTTACCCAGCTTTAGAATTCGGGTATAACCGCCCGGGCGCTCAGCGTATCGGGAAGAGATTTCATCGAACAATTTCCCTAAAACCTCTCGATCTTGGATCTTCCGAGCCACCAAACGCCTCGCGTGCAAATCACCGCGACGGGCGAGAGTAATTAAGCGCTCAGCATAAGGTCTTAGCTCTTTAGCCTTAGCAGTGGTTGTCTCGATACGCTCATGTCGAAAAAGCGAAGTCGCCAAGTTCCGCAACATAGCTCGTCGGTGACTCGCTGTTCGCTGGAGCTTTCGTCCTTTTTTCCTGTGTCGCATAACTAACCGTTCTCAGTTCCTGCGGTCTCACCCTCCGCATCCAAGAAAAAGAGGCGGCCGTCTTCCCCTTGCTCAAGCTTCATACCAAATCCTAGCTCCCTCTCTTCCAAGAAATCTGAGATCTCTTTGAGAGATTTCTTACCAAAATTCTCAATTTGCAGCATATCATCTTCTGATGACTGCACTAGATCCGCCAATGTAAGGATATTCTCCTTATGCAAAGAATTACGAGAACGTACAGAAAGTTCAGCAAGTTCTTCGATCAAACTCTCAAGTAGAGCCTGCTGATTCTCTGAAACCGCAACCGATCCCGGAGGAGTAACTTCAGGAATTCCACCTTCGCTGAAATAAAGCATGTACTCTAGGTGTTTCCTGACCAGTTCAGCCGCATAAGCAACTGCGCTTGACGGATCTAACGAGCCATCGGTCTCTATGTTCAGCGTGAGTCGATCAAAATCTGTTCGTTGGCCAACCCTTGTTTCCTCCACAGAGAAGTTGGCCCTCCTCACAGGATTATAGATCGAATCGATACGGACGAGGTCCACTGGGGCTTCCGGCGGAACAGGGTGCTGATCTGCAAGCACAAAACCACGGCCTTTATTGATGTAAAGCTGGACATGGAGCGTGCGGTCTTCCTGAAGAGTGAAAAGATGATGGCCTGGATCCATGACAGTGGCTCCAGAGGTTGGCATAATATCTCCCGCAGTCACAACACCAGCCTTGTCGACTTGTATCTGCAGAACTGCTTCATCCACATCATCATCCAAAGTCACGATCAGTGACTTCAGGTTCTGGATTACCTGGTGGACATCCTCTATCACACCACCAATCGTTTGATGTTCATGCAGAACTCCGTCGATACGAAAACCCCATACTGCCGCCCCTCTCAGTGAAGAGAGCAATACACGGCGTACTGAATTGCCCAGGGTATGTCCAAAGCCCCGCTCAAGCGGCTCGACCATGAACTGAGCCGAACGGTCAGGGTCCTCAACACCCTCGATCTGCTCAATACGCTCAGGGAGTACCAAGCCAGTGAGATCTAGGTCCACTATATCCTCCTAAACAGCCTTACTTGAGTCGGAATCAATGATCCGACGTAGGATTACTTCGAATAGAGCTCTACAATTAATTGCTCTTGGGCCGCGAGCGGAATGTCACCACGTGTCGGTTGTCGGATCATCCGCCCTACCCGCGCCTTCTCATCCAGAGCAAGCCACTCGAGAAGCGTGGGTCGTGTTCTTGCCTCGAGACTTTCCTGGATTGGTATGATTTCTTTGGACTTGGGCTTGATTGCTATCTCGTCACCAGCTGATACCCGGAAACTCGGAATATCAACAAGCCGCCCATTAACCTCCACGTGACGATGGCGAATTAGTTGGCGTGCCTGGCTCCTGCTCGTAGCAAAACCCATACGGAATACGACATTGTCTAATCTTGTTTCCAGTGCAATGATCAGGTTGTCCCCTGTAATACCTGAAATATTAGCAGCACGTTCAAAAAGATTCCGAAATTGCTTCTCGTGTAGTCCATATATCCGTTTGACTTTTTGTTTTTCTCGCAGCTGAACGGCGTAGTCCGACTGCTTGCGTCGCCTTGCGTGTGCAGGTCCGTGCTGGCCTGGGGGATACTGTCGACGCTCGACTGGGCATTTCTCAGTGTAGCACTTCTGGCCCTTAAGAAAGAGCTTCTGACCCTCTCGGCGGCAGAGTCTACAAACTGGTCCGGTATAACGAGACATATCGTCGCTAGCCTCCCTAGACTCGACGCTTCTTCGGAGGCCGGCAGCCGTTATGGGGTAACGGCGTAATGTCCTCGATTGATTTGATCTGTAGACCTGCAGCAGCGAGCGCCTGAATCGCTGATTCACGACCCGACCCAGGTCCCTGCACGCGGACATCCAAACGTTTGACACCAAGCCCTAGCGCCTCTCGTCCAACCTTCTCAGCGGCAATGGTTGCCGCGAACGGGGTCGACTTCTTTGATCCCTTGAAACCGGCAGTACCAGCACTGGCCCAAACCACCGCATTGCCTGCGTTGTCTGTGATAGTAATGATCGTATTGTTGAAGGTCGCCTTTATATGAGCGATGCCTTCAGCTTCAACAACTTTTTTTGGCTTTGCCAATTTCTTATTTCCACGCTATGGATGCGGCAAAACGGGGTTGCTGTATCCGTTGGGACCACATCAAGTGATACGCATGCACTGCATGCGTCGAATGAGTAAAGCTATCTATTTCCTGGGTGCTTTCTTCTTTCCGGTGATCGCCCTCCGAGAGCCTTTGTGAGTGCGAGCATTAGTCTTTGTTCTTTGGCCACGAACCGGAAGTCCACGCCGGTGACGTAGTCCCCGATAGCACCCAATATCCATTAGGCGCTTGATGTTCATAGACGTCTCGGTACGGAGCGTACCTTCCACCTTATAGTTGCCCTCAATCTGACGCCGGAGAAGGTTCACATCGTCATCTGACAGATCTTGCGTCCGGCAATCAGCGTCAACACCACACTCAGTAATAATCTGCTTGGCCCGAGTATCACCTATCCCATATACATAGGTAAGTGCAACCTCAATCCTCTTTCCACGAGGGAGATCCACTCCAGCAATACGAGCCATTAATCTCTAACCTTGACGCTGTTTATGCTTAGGATCCCTAGAACAGATAATTCGCACCACGCCCTTTCGCCGGACCACCTTGCAGTGTTCACAGATAGGCTTAACGCTGCTTCGTACCTTCAATTATGACATCTCCTGAATCATTTCTAGCAGAGCTATAAAATGTAATAAGGCTTTTGTAGAGCTTCAAGCGGTGGTGGTGGTGGTAGAAACTGCATGAAATGAGGACTCTAGGGTGGTGAGAACCTTTGGTCCCTGCGCTGTTACCGCCACCGTGTGCTCGAAGTGTGCCGAGAGGGCCTTATCTGCGGTTATTACCGTCCAACCATCGTCCAGCGTGCGGATTTCCGGAGAACCAGCAGAAAGCATAGGCTCTATAGCGAGTACCATCCCTTCCCGGAGCAACGGGCCATGTCCCGGGCGACCAATATTCGGAACTTGTGGTTCCTCATGCACTTCCCGACCCACTCCGTGACCAACCAGATCACGGACGATCTTGCAATCCTCACCCTCCACAGCAGCGATCACCGCCGTACCTATATCCCCCACATGGTTTCCCGGCCTTGCAGCATTGATCGCAAACCTGAGAGCCTTCTCAGTGGTCTTAAGCAAACTGTGTGCTTTATTACCCACTTCACCGACTACAAATGTCCAAGCAGAATCAGAGCACCATCCGGCAAGACGTACTCCAACATCTATCGACACAATGTCTCCCGAAACCAGTATCCGGCTCGCACTAGGGATCCCATGCACTACCTCCTCATTCACAGAGGTACAGACACTCCCCGGGAAGCCGTAGAGACCTTTAAAAGCCGGAACGGCACCATCATGTGATAAGATGTATTCATCGCAGAATAGGTCTAAATCAGCTGTTGATACCCCTGGAATCACAAGAGGAGCTACCTCGTGAAAAAGGCTGGCAATGATCTTGCCCCCACGCGCGATCATTTCAACCTCTTCTGGCGTTCGTAAGTGGATCACACGGTTAACCCGATTCCAAGTGCAGCGCGGAATGCCAGCTGAACGTCATTTACGGGTTGCACGGCTGACACATGTTTCAATGACGCCGGGTGTGAACTGTAGTGCTTTATCAATGGAGCTGTCTGGCTCTCGTATACTCTCAGACGGTTTTTGACTGTGTCCGGTTGATCGTCCGAACGCTGAACCAGCGGCCCACTACAACGTCCACACTCACCCTCACTCGTTGGAGGGTCGAAGTGCAGGTTAAAGACCGCCCCGCAATCGGTGCAGCTACGTCGACCACTCAGACGTTTGATGAGTTCATCCTCCGGTGCCTCGAAAACGACTACTTCACTTACTCCACGCGCGACGTCCAAAAGGACACCGTCCAGACCCTCAGCTTGAGCAATCGTCCGAGGAAATCCATCGAATACTATACTCGTTTCAGAATCCGTGGTGCTTAAATGATCTCGGATTAAATCCAAGATCAATAAGTCGGGCACTAGTTCGCCCTTATCCATGAACCCTTGAGCCTCTAGGCCCAAATCAGTGCCATCCCGGCAAGCTTCACGTAAAAGATCGCCCGTCGATATGTGCTCGCCCCCAACAGAATCGATGAGTCGTACCGCCTGAGTGCCCTTCCCTACGCCCGGTGGGCCCAGGAGGATAACAACCATCACATATACCGTTGGCGGCCACGCATCTTCACTCGACCCTTCTTCATAAAGCCATCATAGTGGCGAAGCATCAGATGCTGCTGGGCTTGCTGGACTGTGTCGAGCCCAACTCCTACGACAATCAGGAGGCTCGTGCCACCGAAAAAGAAGGTCGTGATATTGAAAGCATCAAAAATCCAAAAGGGCACGAGCGCTATACCCGCAAGGTAGAAAGAACCGGGTAGTGTCACACGAGTAAGTACTCGATCAATGTATTCTGCAGTACGAGCGCCCGGCTTCACACCTGGAATGAATCCACCTTGCTTCTTTAGGTTCTCAGCCAGGTCAATTGGATTGAATATGATTGCCGTATAAAAGTATGTGAAAAAAACAATCAGGGACCCATAGGTGATATAGTAGCCCCAGGTTTGGGGAGCGAAGATTTCATTGATGACAGTCATCCACTCCCAATCCACAAATGCTGCTGCCGTTCCTGGAACCACAATGAAGGACTGAGCAAAAATGATTGGCATCACACCTGCAGAGTTTACACGCAGTGGGATAAAGCTCTTTTGACCTTCACGGATACGCCCACGTCCGACAACCTTCCGTGGGATCTGAACCGGGATCTTTCGGGCCGCCAGGGTCATGGCCACCACCCCTGCTGTTACACCTACGACTACCGCCACGAGAGCGACAAGTGAAAAAGCACCGATCTCTCCGAGCCGGAATGATTCCCAAGTACGTACAACAGCTGCAGGGAAAGTCTGGATGATCGAGAAAAAGATCATCAGAGACATGCCATTACCAATCCCATGCTCGGTGATCTGCTCTCCGAGCCACATTACGAAAATTGCGCCGACCGTAAGTGTCGTAACCGTCGTGAATGTGAATAAGAAACCCGGGCTAGTAACCGCGCCCGGAATCGCTTGGAGAAAGGCCGAATAACCGTAAGCCTGAGCAGCAGACAGGACGACTGTGGTATATCGGGTCCACTGAGTCAGCTTCTTACGGCCCTCTTCACCCTCTTTTTGGAGCTTCTCAACCGTTGGGAAAACCGCTGCGAGCAATTGAAACATGATACTCGCCGAGATGTAGGGCATAATCCCGAGTGCCAAGATTGTCGCACGGGATAACCCTCCCCCAACAAACATGTCGTAGATGCCGAAGAAGGTGTCCTGGAGTTGACCGAACTGCTGGCGTAGAGCACCGACATCCAAACTAGGAACCGTAATGTGGGATCCGAGCCGATAGATGAGGAGGATAAACAAGGTGAAGAGGATCTTCTCCTTGAGCTCTGGAGCACGGAAGAGACCGGCTACGTTCTTCGCAGGAGTCGCCACGCTACGAAGCTTCCTCCACACCTGCCGTGATCAGTGAGACACTGCCACCTGCAGCCTCAATCTTTGTCTTGGCACTGTGGCTGCATTTGTGCGCCGTAACCGAGAAAGCCTGATCGACCTCCCCCTGACCAAGAATCTTGACCGGTTTTCGAAGAGATCTAATCAGACCTGCTTGCCTTAGAGAATCAGGATTGATGTCTCCGTCACAACGTTCGAGGTCCCGAATATTCACAACCTGATATTCAACACGGTTAAAATTCTTGAAGCCTCGCTTGGGGATCCGCCTCGCAAGAGGCATCTGGCCACCCTCAAAATCTCTTCGAATCCGACCACCGGATCTCGATTTCTGACCTTTTTGACCCCGTCCGGAAGTCTTGCCCCAACCTGACCCAGGCCCCCGCCCAACACGTTTACGATTCCGGCTTGAACCTGAGTTCGGAGTAAGATCGTGTAGCTCTGCCATGTATTAACCCTCTACCTCATGTACATCCACCATAAAGGAGATTTGACTAATCATACCTCTGATGGCGGGTGAATCTTCGTGAACCACACTCTGTTGATGGCGTTTGATCCCTAATGCTCTAAGGGTACGACGATGTTTGCCCTGACGCCCTATACCACTACGTGTTTGCGTGATTTTCAGGCTGGTCTTCTTCTTTTTAGCCACGGTGGACCACCCCAAGAGCCTCAACTGGTACTCCACGCTCTTCAGCTGCCTGTTCGGCTGTGACTAACTCACTTAAACCGTTCATAGTTGCTCGTACAACGTTAATCGGGTTGTTTGTACCGAGACTCTTGGTGAGAACATCACTCACTCCCGCAGCCTCAAGCACCGCGCGCACCGGACCTCCCGCGATCACACCTGTACCAGGAGCTGCCGGACGCAAAAGAACTTTTCCAGCCCCCCAGCGACCGATGATCTCGTGCGGGAGTGTCCCATTCTGGATAGGTACTTTCACCATGTTCCTGCGAGCTTTCTCAAATGATTTTCGGATCGCCTCAGCAACTTCATTCGCCTTTGCAAGCGCAATCCCAACATTCCCCTTTTTGTCTCCAACCGAGACAAGGGCAGAAAAAGAGAACCTCCTACCACCCTTCACGACTTTTGCGACCCGATTGATAAAAATGACATTCTCAACGAGATCACTTTCTCGATTCCTGTTTGGTTTTTTCTTCTTTGAATCCCTCGGCATCAGAACTTCAGACCTCCCTCACGGGCACCCTCGGCAAAAGCCTTCACCCGACCATGGTATTTGTATCCACCGCGATCGAAAACCACGGTGTCGATTCCCTGCTTTATGGCGTGCTCAGCCAGTAATTTTCCAGCTGCATGCGCATGCTCAACTCGCGGATTCTTACTCTCTGCGCTAAACCCCGTGAGTTCTTCCGATAGTGTGGAGAGACCAACCAATGTGCGACCAAGATCGTCATTGATAAGCTGTCCTTCAATGTTCTTGAGTGAGCGAAATACAACCAGGCGAGGGCGTTGCGCCGTGCCTCTGATCTTGTCTCGCACGCGGTGGTGCCTACGCATGCGTTGGAGACTTCTGCTTTTCCTAAGCTTACTCTGCTTAATCATACGCCCGCTCCAGCTGTCTTACCGGCCTTGCGTCGCACATGTTCTCCCTTGTAACGGATGCCCTTTCCTTTGTAAGGCTCAGGGGGCCGGAACGAACGGATCTCAGCTGCGGCCTGTCCGACTTTTTGCTTATCTATACCCTGCACTACAATTGTTGTCTGATTTGGGCACTCGAGCGTTATCCCATTATCCGGTACATAGTCGATGGAGTGACTGTACCCCAAGTTAAGCGTTATCCCACTAGCCTTGGGGTCAGCGCGATAACCGACACCGATGATCTCAAGTGTCTTAGTGAATCCATGGGTTACCCCGGTTACCATATTTTGGATTAGTGAACGTGTAAGCCCGTGCAAGGCCCTGTGTTCCTTCTGATCTGAGGGTCGCTCGACACGTAGTTCGTCATCCTCTATTACGATCTTCATATCCGGGTGAACTTCTATGGTTAGTGACCCTTTCGGTCCCTTAACGCTTAGCGTGCCTTCCACTTCAGTGGTCTCGACTCCCTTAGGGAGTGAAACAGGCATCTTCCCGATACGTGACATGGTTTCGTTCTCTCTCGTTTCCGCTCTACCAGACGAGCGCCAAGACTTCACCACCTACACCCTGCTGGCGAGCGGTGCGATCAGATAGCATTCCCGTTGATGTTGAGAGGATGGCCATCCCAAGACCATTCCTAACACGAGGGATTTCATCTTTACTGACGTAGTGCCGTCGGCCCGGTCGCGAGATGCGTTCAAGGTGGCGGATGACCGGCTTGTTTTCATGGTATTTAAGGTAAATGCGCAACACTCCAAAACGGCCATCAGCAAGCACTTTATGTCCGTGAACGAAATGACTCTCCTGTAATAGCTTTACGATCTCGATCTTCATTTTAGATACAGGTACATCCACCCACTTGTGCGCTGCCTGTCCTGCATTCCGGATGCGTGTCAGCAGGTCCGCGATAGGATCGGTCATCATCTTATTGATACTCCCTTACCAACTCGATTTGCGGACACCGGGGATCTCCCCCCGAAGTGCCATTTCTCGGAAACAAATTCTACATATCCCGAACTTGCGGAGAAAAGCACGCGGTCTACCGCATCGTTGACAACGATTACGTTGCCGGACCCCAAATTTTGGGGTCCGCTTTGTCTTTTCAATGAGCGCCTTTCTGGCCATTCGGAGTTCTCTCTATTTAAGCAGTTGCACCGATCTGAACCGGTACAGTCCCGCGGAAAGGGAAGCCCAGCTCACGTAGCAGGGCACGTCCCTCAGCATCGTCATTTGTAGATGTCACCACGGTAATATCCATACCATGGATCTTTCGCACATTGTCATAATTAATTTCAGGGAAAACAATCTGTTCAAGGATTCCCATGGTGTAGTTACCGCGACCGTCAAACGAGCGTGACTTAAGTCCTCTAAAATCTCTAATACGAGGAATTGTCGTATTAATCAGACGATCTAGGAAGAACCACATCTTCTCCCGCCGTAAAGTTACTGAAGCTCCTACAGGCATCCCTTCTCGAAGCTGAAAGTTCGAGATTGATTTACGGGCTCGATTCATAAGCGGTTTTTGGCCGGAGATGATACCCAGCTCATCAATTGCACTCTCGAGTAACTTGTGATCTCGTGATGCATCTCCTACTCCAACATTCAATACTACCTTAACCACCCTAGGAATCTGATGTGGGTTCACGAACCCAAATTCCTCGAGGAGTTTGGGGCGGACATGATTCTCGTAGTGAGTCTTTAGACGCGGTTCCATGATCTGCCTAGATACTCAAGAGCAAAGTTATTGTGGCCGTGGGATGGGATTGCCGCTCTTGACCGCAATCCTCTCTTTAGTTCCATCTTCCTCTACCCGAACCCGAACCCTACTTGGCTCATCTGTTGCTGGGTCGATTAGCATCACATTTGAAATATTTATCGGGGCCTCAAAGCTGATAATGCCACCATCAGGATTCGCCTCACTAGGCCGTGTGTGGCGCTTACGCATGTTCACACCTTCGACACGAACTTGTCCGGTATCTTTGATCACCTCGAGAACATTCCCTTCTGTTTCACGATCATTACCGCGAATGACACGGACCCTATCTCCCTTCATGATCTGACATTTCGTACTGGGCATCAGAGCACCTCAGGAGCCAGGGAAACAATTTTCATGTATTTCTTTTCACGTAGCTCGCGCCCGACGGGACCAAAGATACGGGTACCACGGGGCTCGCCCTGTTGGTTGATGAGCACTGCTGCATTGTCCTCAAATCGGATATAGCTGCCATCCTTACGTCTTGTCTCCTTGGCAGTCCGCACCACAACAGCTTCCACTACCTCACCTTTTTTTATTACGGCATTCGGTATTGCATCCTTTATGGTTGCAACGATCACATCTCCAACGCCCGCATATCTGCGTTTCGAACCACCCAGAACCCTGATGCAAAGCGCTGATTTCGCACCCGTGTTGTCGGTGATTTTTAGGATTGACTCCTGTTGGATCATGACTCAGTTCCTCTCTCTTGCCCTTAGGCCTTTCGCCCAAGTGTCTCAAGCAAGCGCCAGCGTTTCGTCTTCGATAAAGGTCGGGTCTCAACGATCCGCACTATATCCCCAACTCTGCAAGCGTTGCTCTCATCGTGGACATGATACCGTTTATTGCGCTTCACACCCTTCCCATAAAGAGGATGGGAGAAGCGTCGTTCTACCATCACTGTAATTGTTTTGTCCGCCCTATCTCCAATAACGACACCCGTTCGTTCCTTTCTGTGGCCACGGTCATTACTAACAGCTATCTCCACTGAAGGGGACTCTGCAGAGTCAGAGTCAGCAGGGCTAGCTGTGTCCTCTACGTGTTCCATGCCATTATCACCCTTAGCTTCCTCGCTCATGCGTCTTCCGTTATTTGGTTGGACTCTGTGGCGGTCAATTCGCGTTCCTTTTTAACCGTCTCAAGCCTGGCGATATCGCGTCTGACCTGACGGCAAAGATTGGGGTTTTCGAGCTCCATCATCGAAAGCTGAAATCGCAGCTTGAATTGCTCTTCCCTCAACTCCTTGAGCCGAGCTTCAATTTCGATCTCGTCCCAGTCACGGATTTCTTCAGCTTTCATTCTCTTCTCCTACAGTTGCCGGTCGCGTGCCACGAAACGGCACTTGATGGGGAGCTTGGCCGCTGCGAGTTCCATTGCACGTTGCGCAGTCGTTTCGTCGACTCCCTCTAGCTCGAACATGATGCGTCCCGGCTTGACCACCGCGACCCAACCCTCGGGGTGACCCTTCCCCTTCCCCATTCGGGTCTCGGCGGGCTTCTGCGTAATCGGTTTATCCGGGAAAATTCGAATCCAAACCTTGCCCCCGCGCTTGATATGGCGGGTCATTGCGACACGGGCTGATTCAATCTGACGATTAGATATCCAGGTTGGCTCAAGTGCCTGTAGTCCATATTCACCGAAAGAGACCTTACTGCCCCGATGAGCCATACCTCGCATCCGACCTTTATGGGTCTTCCGGTGCTTTACTCGCTTTGGTGACAGCATCCCTATGAGCTCCCTGTGGAGTAGGTGCGCCCTCGGCGATCTTCCACGACTTCACCACTGAAGATCCAGCATTTCACACCGACGCATCCATAGGTTGTGAACGCCGGCACCTGTGCATAGTCGATATCTGCTCGCAACGTATGCAGGGGAACTCTACCCTCGTTGTAACCTTCAGTCCTGGCAATCTCAGCTCCACCCAAACGACCGGCACATTGGATCCTTATTCCCTTGGCACCAGAACGAACAGCAGCTTGAACGGCACGTTTCATGGCACGTCGGAATGAGATTCTCTGACGAAGCTGATGTGCAACGTTTTCCGCAACGAGATACGCGTTCACTTCGGGGCGTTTTATTTCCTCGACGTTAACAGAAATCTCTGCATTAGTGAGCATCGCCAGTTCTTCGCGTAACTTATCGACCTCGGCCCCACGCTTGCCGATCACAACCCCAGGCCTAGCAGTATGGAGGGTGACCACGATCTTGCTGGGTTTCCGTTCGATATCCACACGAGCTAATGCAGCATGGGCTAACCGCCGTCGCAGATACTGCCGGATCGTCTCATCTTCCTTGAGTAGGCGGGGGAAATCTCGTTCGGCGTACCAGCGAGATGTCCAGTCCTTGACGATTCCGAGCCTAAACCCAGTTGGGTGAACCTTTTGTCCCATATCTCCTAAACTTCCTTTGTGTCGACAACCACTGTGATGTGGCTCGTACGCTTGCGGATCGGCGAAGCCCTGCCCTGAGCACGCGCACGCCAACGACGTAGGGTAGGACCCTCGTCGACATATGCTTGACGAACCATTAAATCATCAATGTCAACCAAAGTGCCACCATCCTGTGACTTGACCTGTGCGTTTGCTACCGCGGAGCGGAGAGTCTTCCCCACCGGCTCAGCGGCTCCCTTCTTTGAATATTGGAGAATCCCGTACGCTTCATTCACAGATTTCCCTCGGATCTGGTCAACAACCAGCCTGACCTTTCGAGGGCTCATCCTGACGTATCTCGCTATCGCTCTAGCTTTCATAACTCTTATCTTGGCCCAGACCGCTTGTCGGCAAATCTGCCACCATGTCCACGGAATAGTCGTGTTGGTGCGAACTCACCGAGCTTGTGTCCAACCATGTTCTCCGTCATGAACACAGGGATGAATTTGTTGCCGTTGTGGACAGCCAATGTGTGTCCCACGAATTCCGGAGAGATGGTAGATGCACGGGACCACGTCTTTATGACCTTCTTCTCATTCCGAGCATTCATTACCTGAACACGGAGAAGAAGCTTCTCATTAATGAACGGGCCCTTCTTTACACTACGAGGCATACATTACTCCTACTTTGTTGCTTTACCGCGCTTGCGACCGCGCACGATATATTTAGTTGATTCCTTTTTCTTGTTGCGAGTCTTGCGACCCTCCGGTTTACCCCAGGGGGATACAGGAGGACGCCCGCCTGAGGCACGACCCTCGCCACCTCCTAGGGGATGGTCAACAGGGTTCATCGCAACACCTCGAACCTTAGGACGCTTACCCCTCCAACGATTGGCACCCGCTTTCCCAATCACGGTCAATTCATGGTCGGAATTTCCAACTTCACCGATCGTAGCCATACACTCTTTTCTGATACGCCTTACTTCAGTGGACGGAAGACGCACCGTTACGAAAGCTCCCTCCTTAGCTACGACCTGAACAGAAGCACCTGCCGACCTCGCGAGCTGGCCACCCTTCCCAGACTTGAGTTCAACGTTGTGAACAGAAGTACCAAGCGGCACGAGTTCAAGCGGCATCGCAGAGCCAACAAGTATATCTGCAGTTGGTCCTGCCACAATCCGATCGCCGACCTTGAGTCCCTTGGGGTGCAGGATGTAGCGCTTGTCTCCGTCAGCGTAATGTATCAATGCGATATTCGCGGAACGGTTGGGGTCATATTCAATGTGAGCCACCACACCCGACACATCCAACTTGTTTCTCTTGAAGTCAATCCGGCGGTATTTGCGCTTGTGCCCACCTCCCCGGCGGCGGACAGTGATATGACCATGGTGATTGCGGCCGCCACTGGAGCTTAGCGACTCAGTGAGAGAACGTTCAGGCCCCTTCCTTGTGATCACCTCGTTATCAAGGATTGAGCGGGTGCGTTGGCCAGGTGTGATCGGCTTAAATTTCTTGATACCCATGATCAACCTGCCTCGTAAAGCTCAATGTGATCGCCTTCCGTGAGTTGTATAACTGCTTTCTTAAAGGAAGGACGACGGCCGGGGGTACCAGCATTGCGAGCCAATTGAGCCATCTGGGAGCGTTTCGTCTTACCTGAATACCTCATGGTCCTAACATCCCTTACAGTCACGTCCCAGAGTTTCTCTATTGCCTGACCAATTTCAATCTTATTGGCGTCTTTATTTACGATGAATGTGTAGATATTCGAAGACTCCATCTGACCGGAACTCTTCTCGGTGATGACCGGAGCGTAAATCACATCGTAAGCCTCACGCATTGTCACCTCCCTCGTTAGAGGAATCGAGTTCAAGATCGATCTCTTCAGATTCCTTAAGACTAGAGTTGGTCTCTAGCGCACCCCGCTCAATCAGAACGGTGTGCGCCCAAAGGACGTCGTAGACTGACTCCTCTCCGAAAGGAACTACTGAGACTGTGGAGAGATTCCGAGACGAGAGATATAAGTTCTTATTCACGCCGTCAGTAAGGAGAAGCACTTTCCCAGGCACATCTATGGCACTTACAAACGCAACGAGATCACGAGTCTTCGGAGACTCCATATCAGGCAGATCCGCTATTACCACCCGGTCATTCTCTGCCCTGTCATTGAGTGCTGAATGCCTCGCCAACGTTTTAACCTTCTTGGGGAGTCGTTGGCGCCAAGAATGCGGTATGGGTGGGAACGCGACGCCACCACCCGCCCAGATTGGAGATCGGATCGTTCCCGCTCGGGCACGACCTGTGCCCTTCTGACGCCAAGGCTTTCGACCACCACCAGCGACATCTGAACGAGTTTTGGCAGCAGCAGTACCCTGTCGCTGATTCGCGAGATAGGCCTTTACTGCCTGATGCACGACACCCTCATTCACGATACCATTGAAGAGCGGAGCAGGAAGTGTTCGAGCCCTGCCTTTCTTACCGTCAGCCTTGTAGTAACGGGCTTTGAATATCGCCGTCATTTCGAGACCAGAACGTAGCCATTCCGTGCACCCGGAACGCCACCCTTAACAAAAAGAAGGTTTTTTTCTTCATCAACGCGCACAACCTGTAGGTTTCTTATCGTCGTGCGGGTTCCACCCATACGCCCCGGGAGCTTCTTGCCCTTAATAACCCGGGATGGATCTGTCCCGGGACCCATCGAACCGGGGATACGAGACATTGGGTGTCCGTGTGATGCGGGCCGCATGGAAAATCCATGCCTCTTAACGACACCTTGGAAACCCCGTCCCTTAGATCGGCCGGTAACTTTCACTCGATCACCTGCTTCAAATTGTTCCACTGTAAGCTCTTGGCCTACCTCATACTCCGCACCATCCTCGATTGAGAATTCCCGCAGCAGACGAGGAGCTGCTTCCAATCCTGCAGTCGCAGAATGTCCTATTTCTGCCTGCGACGCTCTCTTCGCCTTCTTCGAACCGAACCCGAGCTGAATCGCGTGGTATCCGTCTCCATTTTCTGATTTTACCTGAACAACAGGGCACGGACCGGCTTCGATCACAGTCACCGGAATCTGAAACCCTTCTTCACTGAAGATGCGCGTCATACCAATCTTCTTCCCAATCAACCCAGGCATATCTATAGCTCTCCCTCAGTCGACCTTGATCTCGACATCCACGCCAGCTGGAAGATCGAGTTTGGTTAGCGCGTCAATCGTCTGCGGACGGCTATCGATGATGTCAATAAGTCTCTTGTGTGTCCTCATTTCAAACTGTTCACGACTCTTCTTGTCGATGTGCGGTGAGCGGAGAACCGTCCAGCGCTGCCGACGAGTCGGAAGTGGAATAGGCCCTCGGACTGTCGCACCAGAGGTTTGTGCTGTACGCACAATATCCGCGGCAGTTTGATCAACCACCCAGTGATCAAAAGCCTTCAATCGAATCCGAATTCGCTCAGCCATTTCAACCCTTTACTTGGACTTGGTGCCCCAAGGACGTGTACATGTGTTCTCTCATCTTTATTTAAGGATTTCGGTTACGACACCAGCGCCGACGGTGCGTCCACCCTCACGGATCGCGAACCGAAGTTCAGGATCCATCGCAATCGGTGTGATGAGTTCCACTTCCATCTGCACGTTATCACCAGGCATCACCATCTCTACACCCTCAGGCAATTCTGTCGCACCGGTCACGTCTGTTGTACGGAAGTAGAACTGTGGTCGGTACCCATTGAAGAAAGGTGTATGGCGCCCTCCCTCATCCTTCGTTAGCACGTACACCTCAGCCTTGAACTTCGTATGGGGTGTAATCGAACCCGGCTTCGCTAATACCTGACCGCGCTCAATCTCCTCCTTGCCTACGCCACGAAGCAGCAGGCCTGCATTGTCACCTGCCTGCCCCTGGTCCAGCAACTTCCGAAACATCTCGACTCCGGTTACTACCGTCTTGCGGCTCTCGTCGGTCATCCCCACCAGCTCCACTTCCTCACCCTGCTTAACCACCCCACGCTCGATCCGACCCGTCGCCACCGTGCCCCGTCCCGTGATACTGAATACATCCTCTACTGGCATCAAGAACGGCTTGTCGATGTCACGCTCAGGTTCTGGTATATAGCTGTCAATCGCGTCCATTAGCTCCTGCACACACTCGGCAGCCGGACCTTCACCCCCAGCTTCCAAAGCCTTCAGTGCAGAACCCTGGACCACAGGTATGTCGTCACCAGGAAAATCGTATTCGCTCAACAATTCCCGAACCTCTAGTTCCACTAGTTCCAGCAGTTCCTCATCATCTACCATGTCGACCTTATTCATGAACACGACGATGTAAGGCACATTCACCTGCCGGGCCAACAAAATATGCTCTCGCGTCTGTGGCATGGGCCCATCGGCAGCACTCACCACCACAATCGCTCCATCCATCTGCGCTGCTCCCGTGATCATGTTCTTCACATAGTCAGCGTGACCAGGACAATCTACGTGTGCGTAGTGACGGTTCTC
>DLRL01000056.1 GCA_002501085.1 Gemmatimonadales bacterium UBA7889 | reverse complement strand
ATCAATGCTGATTTTGATGGCCAGGTAATGCAGCTATTTGGAACCCTGACCATTGAGAATTCGGATAATGGACTTAGGGGATCGGTCGATACAGACATGGGAATTACATCGTTATCCAGTATCGTGGTTGAAGGTTCGGCGATGAAATTCAACGTAGATGCGGAAGGAATGCTGGTTGCGTTCGAAGTGGCTTTCGAGGAGGACGGATTTAGCGGCGAATTTGATCTGGATGGTTTGGGTGGAGGGACTATATCAGGCACGAAGCGCTAGATTTGAGCAGCCTGATAAACTGTTTGTGATGAGGATACAACGTTTGAAGTTATGATTCCCACCCAAAAGAGGAACTTCACACCGTGAGTTACACAAAGAAGGAGGGTGCCAGGATGAACCGACTCGGAAAGCTTCTAGCCCTTGGCGCGCTAGGGTCTATTTCCCTAGGAACCACACTCGAAGCTCAAGACGTTGATCCTGTCGGCGTCTATGGTATAACAATCAATATTCCTGAGGCCGGCTTTCAACTTCCCGGCACAATGACGATCGAAAATTCGGACAATGGACTCACGGGATCAATGGTGCTTGAGTTACCTCCCGAGATGCCATCTCAGGGACCGGCTGACCTGTTTGACATCACCGTTGAAGGCCAAGTGGTGAAGTGTAAGATTGGAGTAGAAGGCGCCACGGTTGATATCACGATGAACTTTGAGGATGACGGATTCAAGGGCAGTGTTATGTCTGATATGGGAGCCTTTGATATCACAGGTACAAAACGCTAGGCCTTTCCGCCATTTAGTCCGGGCGAGCCTTAAGCGCCTGAATCCAGAAAAATCGTGGCCAAAATCCTAGATCCGCACTTCAGGCGGGCACTGGGTTTCGTGCGCCCATACGGGTGGGCTCTTGCGCCGGTGGTGGTGCTTTCCCTCGCGGGTACCGGTCTGAGTCTGGTGCTCCCATACCTATCAAAACTTCTGGTCGATGATGCACTCGTAGCGCAAGATTTTGGCGCGCTATTGAGAATCGTAGGCCTCTTTGTAGGTATCACAGCGGCCTCTTTCCTGATGAATGTCCTAAGTGGAATGCGCTACACGAAGGTGTCAGCTGACATCCTATTCGACATGCGCTTGGACCTTTACCGCCATCTGCAGCAGTTATCTCCGAGATACTACGCAAAGACTCCACTCGGGGATGTCGTATCCCGGATCAATGGCGATATTGGAGAGATTCAGCGCGTCACCGCTGAGGCGACTCTTGCATGGCTGGGTCAACTCATCGCACTAGTCGGAACGGTGGGGATGCTGATTTATCTTGACCTGCGCCTCTTTATCGTAGGACTGATCACATTACCCCCTGCCCTTTTTGCCCTTTTACGCTATCGGCGCCAGCTAGAGGCCCGAGTGCGTGATCTACGCGAACGCAGCGCAGATATTGGCACCTTCCTGATTGAGACACTTCAAGGCATGCGAGCAGTTGTCGGGTCCAACGCACAGGAACGCGAGGTCGATCGCTTCCGTAACAAGAACGACTCATTCGTCGATGCACTGCTTTCTATGCGACTCTTTACCTATCTAGCCGGTGGACTACCCGGGCTGTTACTCACAACCGGTACGGGCGTGGTCTTCCTATATGGCGGATATCTTGTGATCGATGGAGCAACAACCCTCGGTACGTTCGTGGCATTCATGGCATACCAAATGCGCTTGATGGCACCTATCCAAGGATTGATGGGTCTGTACTCTAATCTTGCTACCGCACGAGCATCTTTGGTGCGCGTGCACGAAGTCCTCGATAGCCCTCCTGAGGTTGTCGAGGCCAACCCGGCCAAATCGCTACCGGTATGCAAAGGTGAAGTAACACTTGAAGAGATTCACTATGGCTTCGGACGTGGAGGCGAGGTACTTGCAGGTGTCAATCTAGTAATCCCAGCCGGACAGGTGTTGGCGATTGTAGGCACCAGCGGGAGCGGTAAGTCAACAATCGCAGATCTTCTTTCTCGCCAACTTGATCCAGATGAGGGACGCATCCTGTTGGATGGAGAAGATCTATCTGAGCTATTCCTTTCGCAGGTAAGAATGCACGTCGCGGTTGTCGAGCAGTCCCCATTTATTTTCCATGCCACGGTTGCGGAAAACATCCGCTACGCAAGACCGGAAGCGACAGAAGCAGATGTGCGGCAAGCAATACATGCAGCCGGGCTCTCAGATCTTGTTGGTTCGATGCCGGAAAACATCAATACGGTCGTTGGTGAACGAGGAAGCCAGCTGTCAGCTGGTGAACGCCAACGTGTTGCAATCGCGCGTGCCTACCTTGCCGAGCCCTCAGTGCTCATCTTCGATGAGGCAACCGGCGCACTTGATCCCATGTCAGAAGCTGCTGTCCTTTCGGGTTATGACGCTCTGATGCGCGGCCGGACTACGGTGCTCATCACACACCGGATTAACCTGGCCCGACAAGCTGACCGAGTCGTGGTACTCAAGAATGGGAGAGTGGCAGAAGATGGACAGCTGAGCGACTTAGAGACTCAAGGAACTGCCTTCCGCGATATTTTTCTAGACGTGAGAACTGGTTAATTCTTACCATTCCTCGAATCGGACGATGAAGGACAAACCCATCACCATCGCAGTTGTAGATAGTGGCGTTAACGTTCCACACCCCCATTTACCTGCGGTAAAACGCGGTATCTCTTTCGATGGTGAGGGCTGCGAACAAGAAGATGTCACGGATGTGTTGGGGCATGGAACCGCGGTGACCTCAGCAATCTATGAAAAAGCCCCAGATGCGCAGATCTTTGCGGTGAAGGTCTTTGATCAGCAACTCGCGACAAGCGTGCCAATACTTGTGAGAGCCCTAGACTGGGCCTCAGGACATGGTGTGCGCCTCATCAACCTGAGCCTTGGCACACCCAACGAGATTCGTGCATACGACTTAGCTCCGGCTGTGGAACGAGCTGTCGAGAGCGGAACGATCATCGTGTCAGCAAGAGCCAATGAGGAACAGTTCTGGTATCCCGGATGCATGGAAGGCGTCTTAGGAGTAGTCCTCGACTGGGAACACCCCAGGGAGAGCGTCTCGGTAATCGAGGTCGAAGAATCGTCTAAAGTATCTTCGGGCCGTGTCGTCAGCGCTTCGGGTTATCCTCGACCGATTCCTGGAATACCAACCTCCCGGAACGTCAACGGGATTAGTTTTGCTGTAGCGAATACGACAGGTGTGCTTGCCGCACTCCTCACAGATCAACCAGATGTTCAAACAGCTGAAGCAGCATTGGATCTCCTCTCCGGGGGAGGATCTCCACTAAAGCGGACCCATAACCCGCTGTGAACGCACTCCCGGCAACCCCCGGCCAGGGGGGGCTTAGTTCAATTGTCCTCTTCGCTTACTGAGCCGATGGTGCAACGTCCATCAGCCTGCCGGAGCCTAGGATACGAGACGCCAAGCTGGTCAAGATACGAATCGTAGCGATCGGAATCATAGTAATACTCCCGCATTTCCTCTCGGAAATCCTCCATAATCTCGGCATTCATTTCAGTAGCCGGCTGGTCAGATGGCCGGATAAATGGTGTGTACTGGATTTCACGGTTCTGGATGTTATCGAAATAGTCCCAAGCCTGATCAACTAGTTCAGGTCGAACCATGAAATCGAGAAGGGTCATGGCTTGTGCCATCGCTCCCTGCGTGGCTCCTTTATGAGCGATGGGGGTTGCCATCGCCATTGCATTCGCCCAGTGATGGCCAGGAAGATCGGGAATGTTCGATGGGAAAGAGAGTGTCGCCGTTGGTACATTCCAAGAAATGTCCCCGATATCGTCCGCAAAACCCGCAGTTCTCTGTGCCTCAGTGAGCGCCGGCCTAAGGATTGAAAGCTCTGTAGCTAGCCCAGACTCGAAGGCCCCAACCTCTCTCTGCGTGGCTTGAGCAAAACGTTGGTCATTCTCAGTCCACTGAGGAAGACCAACCTGCTGGATATTTTCATACATAGCCTCAGCAATCACCTGGTTAAAGTGACCAGGCCACGCACTACCAATGATGCGGACATCGTCGAGAACAGTACCGCTCATCATTGCTGCACCTTGTGCGATCGAATCGCCGATCGCAAAAAGATCTCTTATCTGAGGATAGTTTTTCTCTCGGAAGTAAAACCATATTGAAGCCTTGGATGGCACCACGTTGGGTTGGTCTCCCCCGTCATATATTACTGAGTGGGAACGATGCTGAGTGCGCAGGTGTTCACGGCGAAAGTTCCACCCAACCTCCATCAGATTCGCGGCGTCAGCAGCGCTCCGACCCCTCCAAGGAGCCCCCCCAGCGTGTGCGGCAGACCCTTCAAAAGTGAACATTGCTGAAATGAGACCTGTCCCGGGCGTCATGCCCCAGCTAGTCGACAGATTGTTCCCCACGTGAGCATAGAGGACGATATCCACATCTTCAAACATGCCCTCCCTCACGTAATAAGCCTTGGCGGCGACAAGCTCCTCCGCTACTCCAGGCCAGATCTGGATCGTTCCCTGTAGTCCTTCTCGCTCCATAAGCTCTTTCACAGCAAGAGCAGCTGTAATCTGGACAGCCATGCCCGAGTTATGCCCTTCTCCATGCCCAGGAGCTCCCTCAACAAGAGGAAGATAACAAGCCACTCCGGGCGTTTGAGATGCTTTTGGGATGTTATCGATATCTGTCCCCAGAGAGATCTTAGGTCGGCCGGACCCCCAAGTAGCAACCCAGGCAGTAGGAATACCGGCCACTCCCTCTTCCACAGTAAAACCATGTTCCCGAAGGAGTTCTACCAGGTAGGCCGAAGTCTCGAACTCTTGAAAGCCTAGTTCTGCAAAGCTGAAAATCTGATCCACGATATTCGCTGTGAATTTCCTTCTCCCATCGATCGCCTCAGCAAGCTCACTCTTCCAGCCAGCCAGCTGACTTATTTGGGCCGTGGAACCACTCGGCATAGCAAGCACAGCTACTAAAGCCCATACCGTCCCAGTCACGAACCGATACGCGGGTGAAAACATGTGAGCCTCTCCTATAGAGCTAGTCGGTCTAAGTCCAAAATGACCTCGTTCTAGTTATCCCGCGAGTGCTTACCTCCTCTTGGCTTGAGCCAACTGAAATTCCGCACATAACCAGAGGAACTGGCAATTGCACTATGGTTTACCGTTAACTAGATATGTGTCATGCTCCTTATATGACTCAACTGACATCTAAACAACGAGCGCACCTCCGAAGCCTTGCAAACAGACTGAAGCCGGTCATACACGTGGGAACAGAAGGAGTCAGCAAGCGACTTCTCTCGTCAACATCAGAGGCATTTAATAAGCGTGAGCTAATTAAGGTTAGAGCTCAGGAAGGGGCCCCTAGACCCATCAAGAATATCGCAAATGATATAGCCTCTCGACTCTCAGGAGTGCATGTCATTCAAACGATCGGGCACATTGCGGTTCTATACCGCCCACATCCGAACGACCCCCAAATACAGCTGTCTGAGCTAACTCAGGATTGAGCAAATGTCCCGGGCATTTATCAAGGAAGATCATGATGAACCAACCCCAAAATATCAGCTTCCTGATCCTGAATCACCCTATTACAAAGAGGCAGCGGCTTGGGCGCTCGTCCAGGGGGCAGATCAGGGA
Organism: Gemmatimonadales bacterium UBA7889; assembly: GCA_002501085.1. Taxonomy (GTDB): domain Bacteria; phylum Gemmatimonadota; class Gemmatimonadetes; order Longimicrobiales; family Gaopeijiaceae; genus UBA1142. The sequence goes on along the minus strand of DLRL01000056.1, from coordinate 67,933 downwards.
GATTCTCGAAGTGCCGAGCTGGCTACAAGCTACCGCTGGGGTGACCCAACACTGGCCCCGTGTGTCCTTTCGATCCTCAAGGAAGCAGAAACTTCTGGCGAAAATCGGGTAGCTCAACTAGCACGGCGATTCCTTAAGGCTACCAGACAATCCGAATCACCTTGAGACGTAGAAAAGAAGAACGCTCCACGAGCCCATCTATGGCTGGTGGAGCGTTCTCTTCTCTCTTTAGGACCTCTCCTACAACGTCAGGGGGACCCCGAAGCGTTTAGGCATAGTTCAACACGAAACGCAGTTGTTGTTATTCTTGGAACCGAGACCCATAAGCAGTGTCACGGCATTCAAATGCGGTGGGATTCGTGATACGGGGCCATTCGCCAAGTCAGCAGTGGTCTGTCCACGCCGATTTACCACACTAACATCGCCTCCCTGGCTGATGAGATAGAGAATCATCTCGTTATCACCACGCCCAGCTGCATTGTGGAGAGGACGGTATCCGTTGTGGTCTGGCTGGTTAGCGTCCGCACCGAGTTCCTCAATGAGGTATCTCACTGATGGGATCCAACCACCGGGCATAGCCCGATGTGCGTTGCCCGCAAAGCCTTCACCATATCCAGCACCCGCAGCGGCGTTGATCGGAAATATTCCTGGCCCACCATCTACGTATGGTGGCAAACCCGACGGGTCAGCGTTTGCCTCACGGACCGAATCTGCACGCTCTACGCGATCAATAAGTTCCTGTCGCCTATCGTCTGAGATTTCAGCCAACTCCTCATCCGGGAATTCCGCCTGTTCAGTTTCCGGCAACTCGTTTCGTACCGAAGTAAGAACCTCTATCCGCTCTTCAGCAGACAGTGGACCAAAGTTGGAGTCGTCAGATATCTGATTACGGGCCGAACGAGCTCCCGTGTCTCGGGGTCTCCTTCTCCTTTGTTCTGGAGCGATTGTCGGGATGTTTGGATCAGCACCATACTTAACTAACAGGCGCATCGCCTCCACATCTGCCGCGTATGCCGCACGCCAAAAGGCTGTTGAACCCTTTGTGTCTACCAAACCACAGTTCCGGTTACCGCACCCTCCGTAGATCATGTACCAAGGATGCATCGTGGTGCGTACGTCAGGCTCAGCTCCAACCTGTAACAGTGCTTCGAGAACTTCTACATACGTAGCATTTTGCAGGTGGTGTTCCTGAGGTTGAGGGAACCGCGTCCGAGGCTGCCACTCACTGTTCACTACACTCCACAGTGGTGCAACACCGTGGATGTTGGATGCCAGGTTGGGATTTGCCCCAGCTCCAAGCAACATCAGGGCCATATCGAACTGCCCATTGATTGTGGCCATGAGGAGCGGACTTGTAGCGTCACTCAGGCTTACCTGGTCGACGTCAGCTCCACCATCAAGGAGTACTCGAGCTACTTCCAAATGCCCCTGACGAGCTGCATGTAACAGCGCCGTCATTCCACCAGTCGCTGTGATGTTAGGTGACCCGCCTCTCCTATCGTCCTCCTCTTCCTCTTCCTCTTCTGGAAGTCCATTCGCTAAAACTTGACGGCCAGCACGCAATGCCGCCTGCACCTGGGTTGGCGTGATCGAGCCGTTAGCCTCTCGAATAGCATCAAGGATTTCGTTTTGTCTCTGGTTGGCCGCACGGTCTAGCTCTCCTTGTTGCTGGAGATCGACTACTGTCGTCGCGAGTCCGGGTTCTGCTCCGTATTCCAATAGCTGTGCTGCGGCAGCAGCCCTGTTGAGCGCCGACGCGAAAATCAAGGGCGTTTGACCAGAGGATGCCTCCAAAACGTTCACGTCCGCACCATGCTCAATAAGCGCCTCAAGCACATCGGTCTGACCAGAAGCTGCAGCCAGATGGATTGGTGTCGTACCAGCTGTGAAGGTCTTAGCCTCAACGTTGGCACCCTCTTCTAGTAGACGACGTGTGACGGGTGCATTTCCTGCTTTGCTCGCCAGATGCAGAGGAGTGTAGTGACCGATACGTGTAACTGCATCAACTCGGCCGCCGGCATAAAGAAGTACCTCAACCATCTCGAGTTGGGCACGCTCGGCAGCCCAATGCAGGGCCGTCATTCCATCGCCCTGAGCTGCATTCACATCGGCTCCCTGCCTCAGGAGACCCCGGACAGCTTCTAGGTTACCGGTCATCGCAGCGTCAGCTACCGGCGCCTCAGGAGGTGTGGCCGCAGTAAGCGCCATGACTACACCCAGCACCCCAAGAACTCTTAAGGGTAGACCCTGATTCATTCTCTTCCTCCAGCTTCGTTCAGCATTTGTGTTCAATCTCTCATGTGCTCTATGAGCTAGAAAGATGTCGCAGATACAGGTGGTGTGGCGAGGGAGAAAACCCCGTCACTGTCTCCGAAACTCTCCATCTCATCATGCCCAAGCATGTGGAGCAGCGTGAGCATCACGTTAGCCATTGGTGTGTCGTCCGCCGCCTGAAGGTGGACGTTACCCGCTAATTCCCCGTTAGCGTGACCCATCAGGATCAATGGACAACGCCGATGGTTATGGATATTAGCATCCGCCATCGGAGACCCCCATATGATCATTGACTTCTCGAGCAGATTACTGTCCCCAACGACTGAGTTCTGCATCTTCTCGAGGAAGTATGCCAGCGTTGCCATACGGTATTGGTTGATCTTATTGAATTCGAGGATCGCCTCCTCACGCCCACCGTGATGCGAGGCCGGGTGGAAGGGTCTCGCTGAATCACTGTCTGGGAACACACGGTTCTGGGCATCACGTCCGATCTTGAAGGACATCACCCTTGTCATCTCTGTTTCAAGTGCTAGCACCTGGAGATCAAACATCATTTCCATATGCTCTCTGAATGTGTCAGGCACCCCTGCCGGTGCTTCGGGCAAGGCCCGTTCATCTCCACTGGAGTTTCTGATTTCTACCATCTCGATACGTCTTTCGATCTCTCGGACATTATCGAGGTACTTGTCCATACGTTGTCGGTCGACAGCACCAAGATCCCGACGTAAAGATGCGACCTCGTCCGCGATCCAGTCTAGAATGCTCGCTCGGTCAGCTCGCCGCTCAGCGCGTTCTTCAGGACTGGCTCCTGCACCGAAGAGCATATCGAAAGCCACCCTTGGATCCCGAATCATCGGCATGGGTTCACTGGGCGAGGACCAGCTGATCGTATCAGTGTAGGCACAGGAATAGTTGTAGGTGCAGCCACCGGATTGATCGAGATTTTCAATGCAGAACTGCATCGAGGGGAGCGGTGTATCCTGACCAAAGCGCTTCGCATAAATCTGGTCCAGCGACGGGGTTCCCACCCAGAGGTCTGAGCCCTGTGTCTGTTTCGGATGCGACTGCGTGAGGAACACCGCGCTCGAACGGAAGTGGTCACCTCCAACCTCTGGCGCGGACAGCGGCTCAGCCATCCTGACATCGGTGTTGCTGATCAGCGTAAGGTAGTCCTGCCAAGGTTCAAGAGATTTTGCAGGGTGGTCGGCGATCAGCTCAAAGTCGCGACCTACGGTTGCAGGAGCATACAGGAGTTGGGTCGCACCCCAGTCATTATTCCCAGCTAGGCCATGCACCTCCTCAATACAAATCAAGGGCATCTTATCAGCCGCGAGGAACGCACGCCCAGAATTGGCCAGCCTCCCGGCTGGGACCATCGCATCGAGGAACGGCAGGGCAACACTGGCACCCATACCACGTAGGAAAGTCCGTCGCTCGATGTGTTTACCTGTAATGAAATGCATCTTTTGATCTCCTGACCTGTGTCTTACTGCATTGTTTTCTTAGTTGGAGGAATTAACCTGCCCCCCCCTCAGCTGTGTTAACTAGCGCTGCTCGCTTCATCTGGAATGCATCACTCTGGATGATGCCCAGAATGAAGGACGACATCCTATAATCGCCTTTCTCCGCATTTCTGGAGATTTCTCGCACCACGGGTTGATCGTAATACTCAACACGTCGTCCGAGTGCGTAAGCCATCAGGTTCTCCGTGAAGTTCCTGACCAGTGGAATCGGCCTGCCTAGTAATGCGTCGACAAGCTCCGCAGGCGTAGATACCGGCGTACCATCATAGAAATCCCCGCGCGTATCTAGCGGATTTCCATTCTCTCTAAGTCGCCAGGTGCCCGTCACATCAAAGTTATCAAGCGCTAGACCGATGGGGTCCATCATACTGTGACACGAGTTACAAACAGGGTTCGCCCTGTGAAGCTCCATCCTCTCTCGCGTCGTGAGAAATTTTCCACCGGAGACAGTTCCGGTTTCATCCAAGTCAGGTACGCCCGGCGGCGGCGGCGGCGGCGGCGAGCCTAGTAAGACTTCCATGACCCATTTACCACGGAGCACCGGAGAAGTGCGATTCGCCAGGGAGGTCAGGACTAACACACTTCCCTGGCCCAAGAGTCCGCGGCGGCGATCATCCGAATAAGTGACGCGCCGGAAATGGTCCCCTGACACACCAGGAATTCCGTAGTGCCTGGCAAGGCGTTCATTCACGAAGGTGTAATCGGCACCGAAGAACTCTAAGAAGCTCTTGTCCTCGCGGACCAGGTTATAAAAGAAGAGTTCCGTCTCTTTCCGCATCGCATCCGCAAGATTTTCATCAAAGTTCGGATAGAAATTGGGATCCGGACGATTCTTGTAGAGATCCTGCAGTCGTAGCCAGAGCCCTGCGAAACGCGTGCCTAGCGCCTCAGAACGGGGGTCTGCAAGCATTCTCCGCGTCTGCCTCTCAAGCTCTTTGTCCGAGAGATCCCCTTCCGCTGCAATCTCAAGCAATTCAGCATCTGGGGGCGTGCCCCATAGGAAGAAAGAAAGCCGTGAGGCAAGATCCACATCCGATAGCCGATACGCCTCACCAGGATCCATTTTTCCAGGCTCTCGCTCGAACCGGAACACGAAGTGTGGGCTTGCGAGTATCGCCTCGAGCGCTCTTCTCACTCCAGCCTCAAAGCCACCACGTTCAGAGCCGTCAGCGTAGAAGTTCATGAGACCTGATATGTCATTATCCGACAGAGGGCGCCTATACGCTTCACTACCGAGCCGGGACACGATCTCCCTGGCGCACCCTAGTTCCTCACTCGGCACGGTCGGTCGGCAGGAAAAGATCTTAGAGCGAGTAGCAGTCTCCGAGATCCCTGTTGTGTTATAGGGACCACTGACAATCAGGTCGCGCAAATGCGGCAGCGATGTGATTCCATTTCCGCCTGAACCCCCACCCGCTAACGACCACTCGTGCGGACGAAGAAGATCTTCGTACGGGCCATCTCCTCGGCGGATAAACGCCGCTGAGACCTTGTGCTGTCCTGCACGAAGCATGATCGGTTCCGTTCTGATCCCCGCACCACCACGACCATCCGCTCCAGCTCCAGAACGCGTGTAGTGAAGGATGGCGACTCGCTCACCATCGATCGATATATCCACGTCCTCAAGCCTGGCATTCCGGCCACCGGTGAATGTCATCGCGAACACATACTCCGCATCAGCCGGAAATACATGGTCGACTACGATGCCGCCACGGGTGCCATACGGGGCACCCACCACGTGGTCCCACGGATGTTGGGAGATGTACTCTGGAAGCTTATAGACTTGGTCTACAGGTGGAGCGCTCCGATTACCCAGAGCCCACCGGCTAATCTCGCTCGCTGCATTCAGATAAGACTCAAGCAGAGTGGCTGAAAGCGACTGTACATCGGCGATATTATCGAAATTGGCACTCATCTGGTCACTCTGAAGCCACTCGCTGGCATCGACCTTGAGGAGCAGTAGGTCTCTGATGGCCTGTTCGTACTCAGCCCGATTAAGGCGCTGGAAGGTTCGGCCACCAGGATTCGGGTTTCGCGATGCCGAAGCATCAACCACTCGCTCAAGCTCTTCGACGACTGTTTGGAGCGTGTCACCTCCAGGTCTCCTCGCTCCAACCGGGGGCATCATTCCAGCCCGGAGTTTACGGATCATCCGTTCGGCGATTTCCGCGTTTTGGTCAGCTTCATCGGCGTCGAAACCAACTAGAGAGAGATTCCCACTGAGGCGGCGGTCGTTATGACACCGTACGCAAGTGTCCTGGATTACATCATTTGGTGACACATCCTCACTATCTTCATGAAGGTTGGCCGCGAGCTGGGAAGGCTTATAAACACTGGTTTTTTGCCATACTGGTCCCACTTCAGCCCGAGCTCCTGAGAGCACGAGCATCATACCCAGCGCAGCAGTAGAAAAGACAATATTTTTCATTATGGGATAGATCCCCCCAAATAAGCCTGTTTACACGCTATCTAGCGGGTTCCGAAGGGGCAAGGACTACGGCAATTCATAGGTGGGTGTTGCGTCTAGCCCTAAGAAAACCGAAACTGCTCATAGCGTGTTGGCATGAGCTAGCCGGTAGGCAACCGAGTAGCTCCACACAGGAGGTAACAGATGGATGTGAGGCGTTCTTTTTCGCGACGGCAATTCATGGGTGGAGCAGCGACTGCGCTGGGTTACCTGGGGTTGAAGCCGGGTACAGAGCTTTTTGCTGCTGAAGCCGATGAGGCAGCAAGATTCCCGTTCGCACGTAAGCTGGATGACCCTTACGACTCCCTCGCACATCTAAACTCGAATGAAAACCCGTGGGGGCCCTCTAAGAGTGTATTGGAAGCCATGAATGGCGCCTGGAAATATGCAAACAGGTACGGCTACCCAGATGGGGACATCCAGTCGGCGATTGCTGAGCACCATGGGGTAAGTAGGGATCACATCCTCATGGGCGCTGGCTCAGGCGAACTCCTAAAGGTCGTCGGGCTTACCTTTATGAGTCCTGGGAAGAAGGTTATTGGTGTCGAACCGACGTATAGCACGGTTTATAGGCATGCTACTGACCTTCGCGCGGATGCAATCACGCTACCGCTGATGGAAGACTACCGGCAGAACATCCCGGAGATGATCCGCACCATTAAGATCAATCACCGCAACGTTGGCTTTGTTTTCCTCTGTAATCCGAATAACCCAACTGGCATAACGGTTACAGCAGCAGAGGTAAGACAATTGCTGGATAATATTCCTGAGGACGTGCCCGTGCTGGTCGATGAGGCTTACCACCACTTTGTGCAAGATCCGTCTTATGCTGAGTCCCTCCCATATGTTCTAGAGGGACGTAACGTGATAATCACACGCACGTTCTCAAAAATTTACGGTGTAGCAGCGATGAGACTCGGATATGCCATTGCGAAACCAGAACTCATCGATCGTATGCGTCCCCACAGCACCGGCTCTGTGAATGCACTGGTAAAATGGGGTGGAGCGGCAGCCTTGAAGGACAAGGAAGCCGAGAAGTGGGTGTTGAATAAAACAGTTGAGCTCAGAGAAAAGATGATCGCTGGAGTCAAGTCAATGGGATTCGATGTCCTACCATCTGACACCAACTTCTTTATGATGCATACAGTTCGACCGTCATCTGAATTCAGATCTGCTTTCCGGGAGAGAGGGGTTGCGGTAGGTCGTGATTTCCCGCCCATGCTTGACTGGCTACGGGTCTCAGTCGGTAACGAAGAAGAGAATGAGCGGTTTATGCACGCATTACAGGAGATCGCCTAGCCTAAGCAAGCAACACAAACCGCTAACCGGAAGGGCAATAATGAGGACTGCTAGAAGCATGTCCCCACGAGACGCCCGGAGCCGAATAGCTCCGGGCGTTTTGTGTTTGCTGGTAATAGCTACACTCTCCGGAAAACAAGATCTCAGGGCGCAGGAACCAGTCGCCTGGGGAGACGAACTCGTTTTTCATACGTTTTCTATCGCCGCAGTTGATCCCAGTACTGGCGAATCCGGTGTGGCCGTTACAACACGCGTTCCTTGTGTAGGAAATGGAGTGCCCTGGGTACGCGCTGGGGTTGGTGCTGTGGCGACACAAGCCTCTACACGAACGGCCTATGGGAATGAGTTGCTTGATATGCTTGAGGAGGGGTTGACCCCCCGGGATGCTCTTGACCGGGCCATGGCTGGTGACCCAGAGTCCGAGCGTCGGCAGATTGGTGTCGTGGCACTAGATGGCACATCCGCTCAACATACTGGAACCGGCCCTGGGTATTGGGCTGGCCATAAATCAGGACTCAACTACGCTACTCAGGGCAATGTGCTCATTGGGCCGGAGGTGGTCGATGCCGTTGCGGCATCATTCGAGGCGACGGAAGGATCGGAACGTCATCTGGCGGATCGGCTAATCGAAGCGCTGGGCGCTGGGCAGAGAATGGGTGGTGATAGGAGAATGGGCCGCCTGCAATCTGCTGCAGTAATCGTAGCCAACCCAAGAGAAGGGCGCTCTCGACGTGCCGACGGGCTTACAGCAAATATCAATGTCTGTGAGCACCCCACTCCAGTGGCAGAGCTGCGGCGAGTGTACAACACGATCTCAGGAACCTTGGGCTACCGGACACTCCAACAGTACATAGGTAATGACGTGTGGCAGGTGAAACTGATCATGCATGCACTCGACTATTACCGCTCAGATACCGAAACCCTAGAGCAAGAGGGCAACTGGCGACTCTACGATAATGAGATCATCTCGGCAGTAGACAAATTCCGCTCGGACCAAGGCCTATCAGTTCCTAGCTCGGGTAGTAGCCCCCCTGGGTTGGTTGATGCAGATACGGTCGAGCGCATGTGGCTTGAGCTAGAGTCCACAGGCAAGGCCGCTGAACTCCGACAAGTCATTAGGGAACTGACAGCAGTCAGGAGGTAGGTTGTAGCTCCTTGGAGCAAAATGGCACGCAGCTGTTGAAGGGGGCCAATCGGCTACGCGGATGATTCGAGCCAGATCGTCGTCACCCCAAGATTGATCGCGAGGTGCTCTCCGTGGGTGTTAGGGGCTGCCCCATGCCAATGCTCCTCATCTGGATCGATCATAACAAGATCTCCCGTTCCTAGGGCTAGCTCCTGGCCAGAACGATCTACCACGGAACAGGTGCCGCTAAGCCCGAGAAGTAGTTGGAAGTCATCGTGACGATGCCAGTTCGTGCGACCGCCTGGGTCAAAACACACTCGGTAAAGACGTACTGGCATATCGTCGCCAGAACCCAATAGACGCTGAAATGTGCCAGATAGAACAAAGTTATCCGGGTCCACCGGACTCGGAGGCCTACTCGAAGATTCGATCAGTCTCATGGGCTTTATCTGGGGATCAGACAATGTGGGTACCCTAGCGGTAACCACATCAGAAGATCTTAGGCTGGGGTCTCCAGCACTACTGCCTCTGCTTCCATCTCAACGAGGTATCCTTCTCCAATCAATCCTGCAATCACGAGAGTATTTGTGGGTCGAATATGCCGAAATCGCTGACCATGTGCACGGGTCACGGGCTCCGATATTTCGGGGTCAGCAATATAAATCCGGGTCCGTACGACATCCTCCATCTGTCCACCAAGAGACTGGATGGCACCCTCAATTTTATCCATACAAAAGTGCATTTGTGATGCTGGGTCAGTGCCCCCTATGAGCGTTTCCTTATGGGTTGCTGTTGTGCCTGAAACGAGGATGCGATTGCCCTGTCTCACTGCTCGAGCAAAACCAGCCGCATCTTCCCATTTTGTCCCGCTGAGCGCGATCGTCCGGCCTTCCTGAATGACGCTCGTAGGGTAAGGTGAAGGAGACTCATCAAAGTGGTCACTAAGGTCCCCAGCAGCAGTCAGGAATGGAGGCTTACGGTACTCGTCTCCGCAACCGCCTGGGATTTGCCGCAATTCTGCTCGAGCGTGTTCGATCTCTTCGAGAGCAGGTCCGTCCAACTCAAAATCGAACAGGCGGAGGTTATCTTCGATATGCTCCCGCTTACCGAGACGCGCTCCGATAATCACACCCGCCACAGCCGGTGCATCCAAGATCACTCGAGACGCCACGTTTGCTACTGATACCTCGAAACGCCTTGCTACTCGTTCCAACACCGCCAGCAGAGCCTGAAATTTGTCCCACCCGCCTGCAGCATCGATGAAACGTTTGTATTTCATCTGAGACCAGGTCTGCAGTGACTGGCAATCAGGTTCGGGAACTCCAAGCCATTGCTCAGTAAGAAATCCTCCTGCAAGCGTACCAAAGGCCAGCAGTTTGATATCATACTGCAAACAAAGGTCGGTCATTGTGCTGCTCGCTCGCTGATCAAGAAGTGAGTAGCAGACCTGGTTCGAGACAACATCCACGCCACTGTTGAGTAGCATCGCAACGTGGGCGGCATCTGTGTTGGTCAACCCAAGGTGCTGGATCAAGCCTTCCTCTTTTAGCTCCTGAAGACAGAACATGCAGTCAAGCCAACCTGGGTCTGAGTAACTCCACGCGTGAAACTGGAGCAGATCAATCTGCTCCCGATCCATGCGCTCCAGTGCTAATTCGACAGCGGCGCGCGTCTTTTCTCTTGCAACGATTCCCGGCTTAGGAACCCATTTCGTTAAGAGTTCGCCTGATCCGGGCCAATCTGCTTCATACTGACCAGCGATCAATTCCGAGGTTCCATAGTGGTCTGCCATGTCGAACGTCGTGAACCCAGCATCAACGTATCGACGCATCTCAAGGGCACCCTCCTCCAGATTCATGAAATTTCCTTCTCGTTCCATGTCCGCAATCTGCCAGAGCCCAGTCAGGATCCGTGAGATCTCTAGTCCACTTGCCAGTTGTGTCCGTTCAACCATCAAGCTATTCGGGCGGGAGTGTCTGAAAGAGAGCTGCCGTATCGACTCCATCGCGTTTCAGTTTGCGGAGCTCCCACACGTAGATACACGTCGCCAACGCCATCACAAGCACCCAAAGGGGTGTCGAGTGTAGGTACCATGCGCTGACATCAGCTGTCATATCCTTCCAAAGATGCACAACCAGAAACGTACCGAGCAGCATGATTCCAGCCACTGCAACAGGTATCTGTAACCGGCGCGACCGGAGCACAGTCACATCTTTGGCAATCCTTGGATTTCGATGGGGCAGAGCGAGCACTGCCGCACACATAACTATGAAATTCAGAAGCATGGACGTCACAAGGATATCAACACCCAAGAAGAAATCCCCGGCAAAATGGCTACCAAAGATGCTTAGTGAGGCCATAAGACCACTGAGTACGAGCGCGATATGGGGCGTGTGCCGTGTCTTGTGGATTCGGGCAACACTTTTCGGAAAAACACCATCTTCAGCCCAAGCGAATACGAGCCTGGATACCGATAAGAGCATCGCCGGCAAATCATTGATGAGTGCAACTGCCGCACCTGCGACAATAAGGATGGTCCAGCCGGGTGAGAGTACATACCCCAGCAGCCCGGGAGCCGTAAGGTCCTGGGTGAGAGCTTTTTCAGCTACGAAACTCCACGGTACCGTATGGTAAACGGCTGCGGTGAAGAGCAGGTAGAACGTGCCCACTGACACAACTGCAATACCAATCGCAAGTGGAAGGGACCTGCCAGGGTTTTTGGCCTCTCCACCAGCTTGGGCGATTGAGTCAAAGCCTATAAAGCTTGAGAAAAGGAGAGCCGAAGCGGCAAGAAAGCTTGCCCAACTAAATGGCCTTGCAGGCTCTGGAGGTACACTGAGACCCTCCCGAACGGCCAATCCTGCTGCAAAATCACCGTGATCAAACAAGAATCCTGTAACAATCACTATGCTGCCGAAAACAAACATTACGAACATCATCGGCACCAGAATCCGCTCATACACTCGGAGTCCAAGCAAGTTGATCCCTACCGAAGACCAGAGAAAAACCAGGGCAAGACTCACGCGCACTACTCCCGTGTCGAGCGCCATAGCAAGCGCGTCGATACCCATAGCCGAAACGATATCCCTCAAGAAGGGAATCAAGACATAGGAGACTACACCGATCGCTACAGAAACCCCGAACCACTGAGAAAAACTCGCAACAAATCCCAGGTACGGATTCAGGCCACGACTCGCGTAGATATAGCTGCCTCCGGCTCTGGGCATTGATGACGCGAGGATAGCATATGCGAGTGCTGCGAGTATCGCGGGAACCGCCGCAAACACATACGCTGAAAGCACATGAGGGCCTATCCCCGGCACACTCCGCTGGATCATGAATGGCACGACATTGATCGCTGCTCCTAGCATGGAGCAAATTCCCGTTGCAGCCAGCCCCAATAACCCAAGTTTCCGGGTGAGACCACTCAATCGCGGCACCACCGTGTGCTTCGTCACGTCTTGGCGCCAGAACGTCCTGCGGTGGCGGAGATCCGAGGCAGCACAATGAGCGTCATTGTCGCCGCAGTCAGCGTCCCCAGAATTACGGCCAAACCAAAACGGCTCGTTGGCGGAAATGTTGATAGCACAAAAATTCCGAATCCTGCACAAATGATCATGCTCGCACGTAGCACAGGGGTCCTAATCTGATCTAGTGCCCTACCCCACGGCAGCGGCTCTCCTAGGGCATCCAATGTACGTACCCGGACAACGAGGTGGATCATTGAATCAACACCCATAGCAAGCGCGATGTTTGCAGCAGGAGACGTGATGATGTCAACCGCGATGCCGAAGTGTCCAAAAACACCGAGCACGACAACTGGAACAGCAGCCAGACAGACCCACATTCGAAATGTCGTCATGGCAGAACGGGATACTATGAACCCAACGACGAGGAATAAGGCCATTAACCCGCCAATCCCAATCTTTAAGCTTGACCTTATCAGTTCTCCCAGCTGGGCTTGGAGATCATAGAGGCCTCCAATCAAGACTGGCTCGAGTCCCGCATCGACTACATCCACCCGTAATCGCTCCATGATCTCCCGACGAGATGGTTCATCAACGGTTTCACGCATACGTAAGAAATAGTGACCCTCATCCCGAGCTGCAGTGACATATCCCAACCCGACACTACCAAGCTGCGGAGTCGATGCCATGTTGAGCAGGAGTTCCAGACTCAAGAATCCTGCAAAGGGGAGAGTCCGTGCATGCTCCAGCAGCACTGTTGGTGACAGCACGACACCAACCGCGGCATCCTCTTCGAGCGACGCCTGCAGTACTTGCATCTTTTCAAATACTGGATTCGAGTCAAGACGGGCTCCTTCAGTATCGCGAATCACTATATTTAGTGTGCTGCTTCCTCCATCCGCATCGATTTGTTCAAGACCATCACGGAGCGGATCACCTTCAGCGAAGTAGGTGAGTAGCCCGGGATCAGTATCAAATCGTAATAGACCTGCGCCGAGCAGAAGCACCGTAACTCCTGCTGCGACCGCAAGCGTACGTGTCCGAGCAGGGGCTGCGATTCTCGGTAGGTCCACAACCTTCTTTGAGGTGCGTACCTTAGCCCATCGTCCAAGAAACGCAGGGTAAGCAGAGTAAGTAGTCGCCATAGCCGTTAGCGTGCCGATTACACCCGCGATCCCAAGCTCACGGAGAGGTTGTGCTGATGCGATCAAGAGCGAGGCGAAGCCTAGGAGCGTAGTCGTCATACTCCAGAATGAAGCTTCAAGTGTGTCTCGGATCGCGCTTTGAACTGCGAGGGGTCGGTCAACCTGCTCCTCAGCAGCACGCAGCCAGTTCGCTGTCATAAAGACAACGTGCGAGAGGGTAAGCACGAAAACGATCGTAACCAGGTTAGCTGTTAACAATCCGATCGAAAGACCAATTGCCTGTGTCAAAACGAGCGTCAAGCTCACAGAGATAGAGCAAGTCGCCAAAGTACCTACCACGATAGCAATATCACGGTAAACGATAGCGATCAGCAGGCCGAATACTAAAACAGCTGCTAGGCTGAAAATGATTAAATCACGCAAGAGATTCCGTCGGATCAACTCGACGATCACTGGTACACCAGACATAACGATGCCCAGTTCTGGTGCTTGGTGTTCCGCTATAACCGCCTCAATCCGTGGAATAAGGACTTCGGGATCTGTTTCGTCTGCCGATAGCACGATGTTGGTGGCAGCAGCATCTGGCGTAAGTAGAATTCTACTGAACAGAGGGCTGCCTTCAGGGTTGTCGGTCGTGATACTGTATCCGCCGACTACTCCCTCAATCTCTAACAGTTCATCCGTGAGTGCCCCAATTCGGTTCTCATATGAGTCTTCCGCACCCCGTTCACTCGCCACCCGAAGAATGATCTGTGGACTCGATGGGTAAGTTTCGTTGATCCTCTGCGAAGCCTGGAGTTGAGGATCACTCTCGGAGAAGAAGAAGTCGCCTTCAACTCGAGGACTCAAAGATGTTCTTAAAAGCCAGACCACTCCAAGACCAACAGCTGCCACAAGAAGTGTGATCCAGGGAGACGCACGATGCGTCCAGAGCCGTGGCGACACTCTAGGAAATCCAACTTCGAATTAAGGTCAATATCGGTTCCATGAATCGATTTATCCCAAAGTACTAATCAAGCTGATGACTTCAACTTGCGCACATATAGAGCCTGTTGTCAGGTCCTACTTGTGAACTGAGGTAGTACTCTACTATCTAGGGCCCTACTTGATACAGGTCACTTAGGACACGAAGCTTGCCCATTCAGTTCATCATTCTGGAGGACCTTGTGCTGCGTCGTCTCTATTCCTCACTCGCAATTGCATCGGCTGTGCTCGTCTTAGCCAGCGCCCTACCCCTTCCTGCCCAAACCCTATTCGGTGGGTACCCGAGTGCTCGGATGGGAGGGAATTATATGCACAATTTTTATTTCCCACCGGCACCAAGTTCGACACCATGGTACCCGAGTTGGTCGCCAGACGGAGAGGCCATCGCAGTTGCAATGCAGGGATCTATTTGGAGCATCGAGGTAGCTTCTGGGCTGGCGACAGAACTGGTTTCGGGACCGAAATACTACTCGTCTCCAAACTATTCTCCCGATGGACGCTGGCTCGTCTACACTGCCGATGACCACGGCCGTTCAATCCAACTTGAGGTCTTGAACATTGAGACTGGCGAGACAACGACCCTGACAAACAACACGCAGATCTATACTGACCCTAGCTTCAGTCCAGATGGAACACGAATCGCATACGTATCAACCGAACCTTCTGGCTATTTCAACGTTTATATCCAGGCATTCTCAACAGGCCGCTTTAGTAGTGAAGCGATAGCCGTCACCAGGGACAATAACTACGGACGTAATCGCCTGTATTTTGGCGCGGATGACATCCATATCTCACCTGCCTGGTTCCCTGATGGAGAGAACCTTCTGCTCGTATCAAATCGTGATGTGCCGCTGGGAAGCGGCAACGTCTTTCGGGTTCCAGCTCGAGAAGACGGCTTTGATGAACGTGAGACAGTACTAGCTGAGCAGACTCTTTACCGCACGCAGCCAGACGTATCAATCGATGGAAAACGCTTCATCTTCTCATCAACGAGAGGTGCTGCTGATCAATTCAATAATCTTTATGTGCAACCCACTGTGGGTGGCGAACCCTACAAGATGACGTTCTTCACTCACGATGCCTTTCACCCACGCTGGTCACCGGACGGCGAATGGATTGCATATATCGATAACCGTGAAGGCCTCCCACAATTAAAACTCTTGGAAGTCTACGGTGGAAAAATTGTCGACGTAGAAATCACTACTCGCCATTGGAAGAATCCGACGGGCACACTGCGTGTGACGACAGTCGGAGCAGACGGTCAAGCGACCGGAACTCGAGTTCATGTTGAGGCGTCCGACGGAAAATTTTATGCACCAACTGACGCATACGCTCGTATAGCACAAAGGGCAGGCTTCTGGTTCTTCCACAGTACAGGCACATCCGTTCTGGAACTCCCTGAGGGCGAGGTTTCTCTCCTAACAGTCAAAGGCTTTGAGAACCAGCCTGAGAGTATGACAACTCAGATCCAGGCCGGAGAAGTGACCGAAGTCACACTCCAGCTCGAAACAGTGATCGACATGGAGGAACGGGGGTGGTTCAGCGGCTCAACTCATGTGCACGCGAACTATGCAGGAAATCTACACAACTCGCTCGAGAACCTAATGATGATGTCGGAGGCAGAAGACCAGGACATCGTTCTGGAGCAAATCGCAAACAAAGACAACCGTATCCTAGACTACCAGTACTTTCTGCCAGGAGGTCGGGCACACCCGCTTTCGACCCCGGACCGCGTGCTTGTTGTGGGCCAGGAATACCGCCCACCTTTCTACGGTCACGTCTTCCTGTTCGGGATGCGGGATCATCTGATTTCGCCTTTCACTACAGGATACGAAGGTACCGGGATCGAGAGTCTCTATCCGTCAAACACCGATATCTTCCTTAAAGCAAAGTCGCAGGGAGCTTACACTGGCTATGTTCACTCACAGTGGCCCAGCGGTGACCCTCTTGATGGAACGCTGGGTGGTGCGAAAGGCTTTATGGTCGATGCCGCTCTGGCTACCACAGATGCAGTAGAGTGGTCTGCCTCACAAACTGGGTTCGCCCCGGTCTATGCTGCATGGAATAATGGGCTCAGGGTCGCACTCGTAGGTGGGGAAGATTCGATCAGCAATTTACATAACACGGCAATCGTGGGTTCTGTTCGAACATATGTGAAGATCCCAGGTGGCAAACTCTCAATGCACGGTTGGTTGCAAGCAATGAAGAACGGACACGCTTTCATGTCGAACGGCCCACTCGTGGAACTCGAGGTCGAAGGGCAGATACCAGGACAGACAGTCGATCTCTCCAGCGGTGATGATGTCACAATCAAAGTCGAGGCAACCTCTCTCACTCCTCTCGAAAAGGCAGAGCTTGTCTTCAACGGTGAGGTTATTGCAGATATGCCTCTATCAGCTGACAGACTTTCGGTTTCATTTGAACGTGACTTCCAGCCAACGCACTCAGGGTGGTATCACGTACGCGTGAACGGGACTAATGGAGAAGCCTTTCCTATGGGGATCGGCTATGTGCAGGCTGTCACGAATCCAGTATGGATCATCATGGACGGAGTTCCAGTCCGCTCTTCGGAAGCTGCGGACTATGGAATAGCGTGGATCGACAAGCTACAAGAGATGGCAGAAGAATGGCCTGACTGGCGTTCACAGGCTGAAAAAGACCACGTATACGGCCAATTCGACTCAGCCCGTGACGTATACCGTCAACTCAAGGCCGAAGCCGGAGGTAACTGAGGATCGTCTGATATACCCAGCTGGGCTGGAGTCAGGTTCTTTTATCCCCCGCTTGCAACCTAAAGCTGCCTATGCTGGGGCAATGATCTCCAGAAGTTCAATCTCAAAGATCAGCGTCGCGTTCGGGCCAATCGGGCCACCGGTCCCTTGCGGTCCATAGCCTATCTCGGAGGGGATCACAACCCGGAAGTGACTTCCCACAGACATGAGCTGTAAGGCTTCCGAAAAACCCGGAATGACACCACCAACCCCAAATTGAGCCGGCTCTCCTCTTTCGTACGAGCTATCAAACTCAGTCCCGTCGATCAAGGTCCCGCGATAGTGCAACTGTACCTGGTCTTCTGGTCCAGGCATCAACCCATCACCCTGACTGAGCACCTCATACTGCAGGCCACTCTCGGTGGTCATCACTCCCTCTCTGGATCCGTTCTCTGCAAGGTATGCATCACCAGCTACAGAATTTTCCACGGCTAGACGATCAAAATCTTGCTGAGCAGCATTCTGAATCTCCTCAGCAAAAGTCTGAAGCACGACCTGGAGTTCATCGGAGGGCACCACCGATTCATTGCCTTGAAGCGCGTCTTCAACCCCCCGCAGGAAAGCTGGTCTATCAAGACGATCCTTAGTCTCAGTAAGCTGACTACCGATATTTAAGCCAATACCGTAGGAGGCTTTCTGGTCAGGTGTTTCGAGGTCTGCAGAATCCATGGCGACACGACCCTCACAGCCCATAAGGGCGGCAGTCGAGAATGCCGCACAGAAAAGCGCAATCCTTGGTTGAAACCGCATCGTCAATCCTTTTTTAAACGGAGGTCGAAGCTAACGCATGCCCTAGGATCGCCCAATGTAGGGTTAAATGTCCCGGCATGGCTGCTCGCCTATCCAGAACGGCCTCCGGAATGCACTTTGTTGGGCCCCGGGCCAGTTTCGGGGCTTCGGATGTTGACATAGTTGGAGGCAGAAAAATGAATAGAGTCCAGCGGAAAATCTTGTTTGTCGCCTCAGCACTATTGCTGAGCTTACTTATCGGACCAAGTGCGTTAGTCGCTCAAGATACGCGCGATCCCGAGGCGATTCTTGCTGCTAAAGAGTGGGTGACACCACCGCCTGAGATCGCAGAAGCAGCTATGGCGCCTCGCTACCTGAACGTGACGCTCAGCGACGTAAGTCCCGACAAACAATGGTTCATCCATGAGATCGGTGACGGTCCCGTCACAATGGATCGGTTCTCCAGGCCTTTTGATGAACTTGGTGGACTCTTCATCGACTATGCCGCTAACCGGCATCGCAACCTTAGCATCCGCACAAACATCGGTGTCAACCTGATATCTGCAGCGGATGGTTCCGAAGTGCAGGTGGACGTGCCCCAAGGATCACGAATCTCGAACACAACCTGGTCACCAGATGGATCTCGCCTAGCCTTCTTTGTGCACACAGACGAAACGACTCACATCTATGTGGCTGATCCGACAAGTGGTGACTCCCGGCAAGTGACTCGTTCACCAGTACTAGCAACCTTGGTCACAAACTTCGAATGGACTGCGGACGGAGAAGAAGTTGCAACAGTCCTGGTGCCCACAGAGCGGTCTGTACGACCCGTGCTAAGAGGAGCCCCTAGTGGGCCTCAAGTAAAACAGACTGAGGACGGTGAGAACATGCTCCGCACTTACGCAAGTCTCATGGCAACGCCAGAAGATGAGACTCTGCTTGAGTGGCACGCGACCGGGCAACTTGCGACCATCGATGTAGAGAGTCGGGAAGTGACTGAAATCGGTGATCCGGCAATGATCTACAGCTTCGACTTTTCACCAACCGGCGCACATACGAGAACCGTGCTCCTTCAAAAGCCATTCAGCTTTATCGTTCCAGTCCGAAGCTTTGGGCGGGTCGAGCAGATTTGGGACCGAGAAGGAACAGTACTCGCAGAGTTAGATGTGACTGAAATGAATACTGGCCTAGGTGACAACCGTCCTGCAGCACCAGGTGTGGCTGGAATCGGTGGGGATTCAGACAGACGACAGGTCGCCTGGAGAAACGATGGCCAGGGCCTGACGTTTCTCCAGCAGGAAGAGAGTGACGAAGAAGAGGATGATACTGATTCCGATGAAAGCGCAGGCACTCCTGACCATGTGATGCTCTGGGCACCTCCATTCGATGAAGACAGCCAGTACTCCCTCTACTCGCACGACTCAGGTATCCAGAGTTACCGGTTTTCTGCTGACTATGGCATGGTTTTCTTCAGAACAAGCCGGAGAGGGAACGTGGGGGAATACGCAGTAGATCTCAGCGATCCCGATACACGCTACACTGTCGTCGAATATGACTCTGATGACTTCTATGCGAACCCCGGATCACTAGTCATGGCTGGTGGACGTGTAGGTGGCGGCGTTCGACTTGGTGGTGGTGGTGGTGGTGGCTCCGCTAGTGTGGTGGAAACATCATCCGACGGCGCCAATGTCTTCCTGTACGGCACGAGTTACAACGAAGATCCAGCTGCCGAAGGGCCTACGACTTTTCTTGATAAAATCGAGATCCGGACGGGTGAAACACAACGGATTTATGAGAGTGACAATAACAATCAGTATGAGCGGATTTCGGCTATCTTAGACGTTGACGCAGAACGCTTTGTCGTATCCCGCGAGAGTCCGACTGAGATCGCACAGTCGCACCTGATTACTGGTGCGCAACGCACGCAACTCACTGACAATATCGATTACACGCCTGATCTAACGAACGCACCTCGGCAACGCTTCGTTGTTGAACGACCGGATGGGTTCCGTTTCTTGGTAAACGTGACACTGCCACCTGGCTATACGCCCGGCGAGCGGCTGCCTGCCATGTTCTGGTTCTATCCGCGGGAATACGAAGATCAAGAGAGCTACGACGAGCGAGGCCGCACCTATAACATCAATGCCCACCCGAACTTCGGAACTCGTTCCATTGAATACCTGGTCCGGCTAGGCTACGCGGTTGTTGAGCCCGATGCTCCGATCGTAGGTAAGGCCGGGCAGATGAACAACAATTATCAGCACGACCTTAGAAATAACTTGGCGGCGGTAATCGATGAACTCGATGAAAGAGGGATTATCGACCGTAAACGACTAGGCCTGGGGGGGCACTCTTACGGAGCATTTGGAACGGCAAACGCCATGGTCCACACCCCGTTCTTCAAGGCCGGGATTGCTGGTGATGGAAACTATAATCGTACATTCACACCGCTCTCGTTCCAGAGTGAGAGGCGGATATTCTGGGATGCGAAAGAGGTGTATCTCGGGATGTCACCGTTCGTATATGCGAACAACCTTACCGGAGCCCTCCTCATGTACCATGGCCTCCATGACCAGAACGTGGGTACAGCGCCTGATCACTCACCACGCCTCTTCCATGCGTTAAATGGGCTAGGCAAAAAGGCGGCGATGTACCTATACCCCTTCGAGGACCATGGGCCAGCCACGGAAGAGACGATACTTGATCTATGGGCACGTTGGACCGCTTGGCTTGATGTTCACCTGGCAGATGAAGACCTCACAATCACGGAACAGCAGGACGGACATTAAGCCTTAGCCGAAACGTGGTACCGGGAATACTCAGGATAAAAGGGGGGCCGGGGCACCGGCCCCCCTTTTGTTTTCGCAAGAACTTGATTGAGACCAATAAATAACTGGACAGAAAAATGAGCTTCTTGAGCCAAGTACGACTGAGCATACTCATTTTGGCCGCGATCCCCAGCGTAATGTACGCCCAGGTCCCAATTGACGTGTCAGTGCGTGTGGATGAGATCTTCGCACCCTGGACGTCAGTATCCTCACCTGGATGTGCGGTGGGCGTAGCCCTAGATGGCCTAACCATCTTGGAGCGAGCATACGGAATGGCTGATCTGGAGCATGGGATTCCCAATAAGCCGGAAACAATCTTCGAAGGCGGCTCTGTCTCCAAGCAATTTACAGCTGCAGCGATCATGCTTCTTGCTCTCGACGGCCAGCTGTCTCTAGGGGACGATATCCGGGAATACGTGCCGGAAGTTCCGGACTATGGTCCTACCATCACACTCCGTCATCTCATGACACACACGAGTGGACTCAGAGACTGGGGTAGCGTAGCGGGAATCTCAGGATGGGGTCGCGAGCAAAGAAGTCACACCCATGAACATGTACTCGACATCGTTAGTCGACAGAGTGCAGCCAATTTCGACCCAGGTCATGAATACTCATATTCGAATACAGGATATAATCTACTTGCCATCGTTGTGGATCGCCTGGCCGGCATGTCGTTCGCGGACTTCTCCCAGGAACGCATATTCGAGCCCCTGGGAATGAACAGCACCCAATGGAGAGACGACTACCGTCGTCTCGTGCCAGGCCGCAGCTCAGCCTATTCAGCAAGACCCGGGGGGGACTGGGTAATCAACCGACCTATCGAATATGTCCATGGGAATGGAGGCATCCTAACGACCGTTAGGGATCTAATGATCTGGAATCAGGCACTCACCGACGGACGACTCGGAGGTTCAGAGTTTGTGCGGATGATGCATAATGAGAGGGGCAGGCTATCTAATGGTGCCGAGATCATCTACGCAGGAGGACTACAACATGGGACGATGGGTGGCGTGCGCTCAGTAACCCACACAGGATCTACTGCAGGATATAGGGCATTCCTTGGACGTTATCCCGACCACAAACTATCAATCGCAATGCTTTGTAATGCGTCGAACGTGTCCACCGGGGGCACTGGCTCAAGCGTCGCAAGGGCCTTCTTAGGTGATTTGGTTACCGAAACCATCCCTCCAGAACCAGCTTCTGTGTCAGCCATGGTCCTCGAACGTTACGTCGGCCTCTACAGAGATCCCGTAACTGGCAACACGCGAACCTTAAGGCTCGCAGGTGGCGAACTCAGAGACGGAAATACAACACTTATTCCGCTTAGTGAGACCCATTTTCAGGCTGGAGCGGCAGATCGCATCTACCGGTTCCAACTCAACCAAGGCCAGCGCCCCCAGTTCAAGATTGAAGCTTGGCAATACACAAACCAAGTGTTCGAACCCGTAGAAGCTTGGTCGCCAAGCCCAGATGAGCTCGTATCATTCGGGGGCACATACACTAGCCACGATGCGGAAACCACGTTCTTGGTAGAAGTGGCTGACGGTGTGCTCACGCTGTCGCAGCGACCAAGTCGCACCCGTATGCTCACC
The DNA here is from genome assembly GCA_002501085.1 of Gemmatimonadales bacterium UBA7889. Taxonomy (GTDB): domain Bacteria; phylum Gemmatimonadota; class Gemmatimonadetes; order Longimicrobiales; family Gaopeijiaceae; genus UBA1142. Next base: position 45,728 of record DLRL01000056.1, on the reverse strand, counting down.
CCAATCTATTCACACGCCTTTAGCGCAGGGGGACAAATCATACGGTTCAAGAGTGACTTGAGCGGAGACATAACCGAGCTAAGCCTCAGTCTTGGAAGGGTTTACGACATACAGTTCCAAAGAACTGAGAACTAAGTGCCAGACTAAGATGCTACATTCTTAACGTTCCCTGAATTACTATCGCCTCCCAGGTAAGCCCTCTGCTGTCTCACGCTGTTCTATCACGCTTGTAGCTACCGAAGACGGCCCCTAGGTTCGCTTTCCAAACCAGTTCTGATGCACCTGCTCTACCCCGGTACCCGGAGTGGAACCATGCGCCATATTCCGATCCTCGTCACGATATCTCTAGTCCTGAGCAACTCTGTAACGACCACGGTGTCGGCCCAAGCTCAGACAACAAGAATGGACCTGGCCACACTATACGATCTCGGTAATCTCGTGGTCGACACCAACGCAGATAGTGTGCCAGACCTGGTGAATGCGTCTCTCATTTTAGGTGAGACACCTAGCATCAGTGAGACGGCAGCAGCAGCAGAGATTTCAGCTCGTCTCGGTTTCGAGACGATGGCGATAAACCTCCCCATCCAGCGAGGAATTTCAGCCGAAGGAATTCTAATCGTGATCGGGCGGAGCGGCCTAACTGCCTCTGGCCTAAGCTCACCGGGTATTGATCCAACCTCGCTCGACGCTGGCGAGGGCTCAGTAGTCATTCGAAATACGGATGACCGCACCTGGGTGCTCATTGTTGGTGGTGACGATGAAGGACTGATGGCGGCTGCCCGTCTCTTTTCCGGTGTACTTCCTCATACGAGGACGCTCTCAACCGCCAAACTAGGTGCGGTTGCTGAAGACCTTTCCGATGCACTGGCGAATGCAGGAGTTGTGGATGGGGAAGTCCGATTGACTCAGGCACGTGCCAGAATAGATAGAGGTGGTGTATCCCGAGTCGTTGCCGATATCACAGTCGATCCTGCTGACATTGATTCAGCAGCAACAGCGATGCGTCGTCTCCGGGACCTAGAACCTGGTGACGAAGACTCTATGCCAGAAGAATCTGCTGAAATTTCCGAGCAAGAGATGGATTCGGTCACAACTCAGGATGATGATTCGGAGGATGACCGCATTCCCCTGTCCTATCCTGGCCTCGGTTCGGTAGAGGCAAGAATTACCGACGGACCCGTAATCCGTCTTCAGGGCCGAGCAGAACCCGACCCTCCGGGACCCATCTCAGGGAGACCGGGCAGCGGTGCAAAAAACGACCTGGACCTCTCAAGCCTATATACGACAGACGGGTTCTTAGGTGGAGGACCTATCCCTGATCGTATCGATGTCGTGCTTGTTCCAGGGTCCTCAGGCATAGAAGGATTACCTGATCTAGCTGGAAGACTTGGTCTCGAGTCCACTGGATTTGTTGTGCCACTTGTTCGACCAGCTGGGACCTTCGACAACCCCGGATCACAACCTACCCTGGTCCTAGTTGGCACTGAGAACCGGTTCACGAACCAACTCGCCGACAGTAGCCTGATCAACACTTCTGCCCTGGAGCCCGGGGAGGGCCTAATCCAGATTGTTCCAGACGCGTTCGGGTCGAAATCTTCACTCGTTGTGACAGGAAGCGACGAATCCGGTGCCCTGAGAGCATTAGAGCAAGTCGCTTTGACCTTTCCTCATCTCGATGAACGCGGGAAAGACCGGCCAACCGTGGATGACGTTGAGCAAGAAGTCTGGGACGCGCTCTCTGGGCACTCGCCTGTAGGACAAGCAGCAATTGGCTTGTACAAGCTTGATCGTATTGCAGAAAAACTTTCTGATGTCACAGTCTCTTCAGCTCGTGTGCTCATGTCGGTTGAAAAAGCCGAAGATGGCTTGGGCGAGTACGTGCGGGCGAGAGCTTCCTCTAGCCTGGGCACAGATAATCTCGAAGTCTTAATCGACGATCGAGACGTCCAAAAAGCCGGCACAATCTTTGAAGAGACGAAGACACTTCCGTCCGAGGTTGACCGCTTTTGGTCTCTCTTCCGAGAAACAATCATCCCGGCAGCGACGGCAGGTCAACCGATCCGTGTAGAAGCCCGTTTGAGTGAACCCCCTGAGCTTCGTGCCCAAATCGCTAGTGAAGCCCAGCAAACATTGATTGAAGCGGGGGCTGACCCTGCCAACACGGAAGTGCATATCCTCTCTGCGTTCAAACAAGGGTATTCGTGGCTCGAAGAAGTGATCGCACCACAACTCCAAGGCCACACCCTGGGAGAGATTGTCATCAGTTTTCGGAGAAATGACCCTCCAGAGGATTGGCCACAGCAAGCGATTAATACCCCGGTCCGTTGGCTGCACGAGATCTTCCCGATCGATGAGGTATTCGCACGCGATCTTGGTCTTGAGCTCAATCAAATACGCTTTGAACAAGTAACCGAAGGTCCTACGTACGAAGTTCATGTAACAAACGAGTCAGGAACTGACGTTCTGAACGAGAGCTTTGATCCAAAATGGGTTCTTCGCCCATACTTTGATCGATTCCAAGACTACGAGCAGGTCAGGGTGACCACCGGGTGGCTAAAGGCTACTGCTGGTGACCGAACGATCGCAGATGAACGAATCGTGACCGATCCAGAGGCTTTTTGGGATTATTACCAAGGCGAGGTCCTCCCGGCCATCTATGACTATGTGATGGAACTACACGAGGGGATACCGAACGGTGGCAGTGGTGACGCCCCCTATTTCGGGTCACTGACAGTCGAGATGGCAATGAGTGAGCCCGATTACCGGCTGGGCATCGATAACGAAATCCATGCACCAATGGATGCCCTGCACGAAGAAATTTACTTCGGAACAATCGAGTTCTTCGATATCCTAGGGCGGAACTCACGCGGGCAGGGGCTGACGTTCCCCGGACGTGTCATACCTCGTATGTATCCTAAATCGGACGGTTCAGCAGCTACAGCCGAAATCGTATTCACCGGCTTTGCCACATCACGCCCTGCGGTCATCGTGGAATATCAGGAAGCGGGAGGCGATATGGGCGAAGAGCGCCTTGATATCCCGAAGACAGGACTTGAGCGACCTTCTGCTAGACTAGCTAAGGTCCATGAAAATGAGCGTGGACTGAAACATCTAGGTCTAAGAGTGCGTGTCGACACGGATCTAGACGCACGTGACAGCCTCATCACTCTCTCGGCTCCAGAAGCCGTTGACCGAAGCATGGTCTCAGCCGCACAAATAGAAGCAACCATTCAGGAAATTGAGTCACTACGTAGCCAGGGCCTCTATAGCACGGCACTCTCTTACCATGGCCTAGGCTCAATCGAGATCTGGGCAGAGTGGACTCACAAGCAGGATCCCAACTCCCGACGAACCGTGACACTCGACGGCAACGGATCGCCAAATCCACTCGCCGAATGGCGGAGCCTATTGCCTGAGAACTGGTCGTATCAGGGTGACCGCATTGTTCAGTGGAATACCCCGATCCCTCCTCCCGAGGGTCACCAGATGATTGCAAAAATGGCGGCTACTTTTGACGAAGCCTCGATTTACAGAGTCGGTCACTCCTACCTCGGCAAAGAAATCTGGGCGATGGACCTTATGCCGTTGGTCTCCGCCACACACTGGTCGCACGTCAAGGCGACCACGTTCAAACCAACGGTCGTTTACTCGGCGAGGCAGCATGCGAATGAGGTTTCATCGACTAGCCACGTGCTACGTCATGCGGAGCTGCTCCTAACTGATTCTGTGCAGCGGGCAAAACTCAACCGGGTCAACGTGATCGTACATCCATTCACGAACCCGGACGGTGCACAACTAGCGTACGACCTCTATAGAACAAATCCCGATTACATCCTCCACGCTGGATACCTTGGGTCTCTCGGGCAGGATGCGACTTCCGGTGGAAATGATGATCACGCGATCTACCCGGAATCAACTGTCAGAGGGAAACTCTGGGCTACCTGGCTCCCAGACATCTTCCTCAACCCGCACGGCTACCCGAGCCACCAGGTCGTGCAACTATTCAGTGAATACACCGGGCTCGTCAGACGTGGGCGAGTGACAGAACGTAACTGGGGCTTCAACAAAGGCTGGTTCATGCCCGGCTTTAGCTTCATAGACAATCCAAGTTTCCCCCGCCATAAGGAAGCCGCGTTCCAGATTCGAGACTACATCACGTCAGGCATCAACTCAAATCAAGAAGTTTTCGAGATGAACCAGCGTAACTACGCTCGATATAGACGCTACGGGGCCAATTTTGATCCAGAAACTTTCAGGCTCCCCATGACGGATAGCGTCTTGATTCAGATGCCCCTCAAGGGCTCAAGCGGTGAAGGCGGAGGTGGCTACAACCCTCGCATAACAATCTGGAGTGGTACAACGGAAGCGCCGGATGAAACTGCCTATGGTCCATGGATGGAATTAGTAGGAAAAGCAGGCCTCTCATGGGACCAAGCGATCCTCGACTACCTGAATGATGGAGACCACAAGGTCAGCCGATCAGGCTCACACTTCTTCGGAGGCGTATCCCTTAGGATGAATCGACCACGACCTCCGGGAAATGAGGATGAAGACCAAAGCAGCGTTGATCGAAACCCCAGGCGGATGCCCTTGCGGGACGGGCCCCGATCATACCCTTTTTGACGCAAGATAGTATAGTCCAACCCCTCTCCTCCCCATCCTGCAATGAATAATTCCCGCAAGCTTAGCCTCGCAGTTCTCACAATAGCGTTGTTAGCCTGCGGTGATACGCCACCAGCGGAAACCGATGCAGATCCCGCCAGTGACGCTCCCATTGGGACAGTCACGATCACTCAACCCGCTACAGGATCTCAGGTAATGGGTGGGAATGTTACCGTGAGCCTACAGGTTGCTGGGTTCCCGATCGTGCCTGCAGGGGACATGACATCCGGGACAGGTCATCATCACCTGTATCTAGATGCTGACCTGACAGGAGTTGGCGAGCCGGTTCCGACTATACCGGGTAGCATCATCCACATGGGAGATGGCTCGTCTGAGGACACGTTTGAGGGTGTAGCCCCCGGAGAACACCGACTCATTGCCGTGGTAGCAGATGGAATCCACATCCCACTTCAGCCATGGATTGTTGATACCGTAACGTTTACGGTCAACTAATCGGCGAGAGGTCACCGCACATCGTGCCAGTCCGATCTACATTCGACTCTTTGGTGGGGTCCTTATTATTGAGGGAAGCCATGTTGACTCTCTCTGAGGATTTTTAGATGAGAATTCGAACCGCTGGGCTTCTTGTATTGGCCGGGCTCGTGGCGGGCTGTGCTGGTTCACTGGGACCTGGAGATGCCGGATACCCCTACAATGTTGACGGCGACTATTCCGGCTCACTCATGGTAGCCGGTCTGACGATGACAGGGACCATAGGAGTCAGCACCCAACCTGGGGGGACGGTTACTGGCACAGTTTCAGTGAATCGACCAATCCAGATCAACGGCACACTTAATGGGACCCTAGTAGGCGACCAGCTTACTGTAGGGATCGCATACGGAAACAACCCAGCCACTGGGTGCAGTGGCGGCACCATGGACGGTGCCCTAACGATCTCGGAACACGGAGCGAACATATCGGGGCCCGTAAAGATCGCGGACTGCGGTGAGATGCTCGATGCAACCATCAATTTCTCTCGCTAAGAGCGCTCAAGCGTGCCCATAAGACAATCCAGTAGTAGAAATATCTAGGAGGACCGCATGACCTCAGTAGGATCTAAGCGCTCTTTAAAGTTCTTCGTCATAGTTGCACTCCTGGCGAGTGTGTTATCAAACCCACTCTCTGCTCAACGAGGCAGCAGTGGGGATCAAAGCATGGGGGATCTCCCTACCATTGAGGAGAGAACCGATGGTATGGATAGCCTTGAGGGGTTTCTCCCCCTGTACTGGGACGCCGGCCTCGGTCAGCTCTGGATGGAGATTCCGGAACTTGATGAAGAAATGATCCATTTTGCTGGATTTGGTGCGGGACTCGGATCAAATGATATCGGTCTCGACCGTGGGGCCCTACGTGGCTCAAGAATCGTCAAGTTTGAACGGGTAGGTCGTAAAATCTTAATGGTTCAGCCCAATTATCGTTTCAGGGCGAACAGTGACAACCCGTCTGAGACGCAAGCAGTGCGAGATGCGTTTGCGAGATCAATCCTCTGGAGCTTTACCCCAGCTGCAGAAACGGGCGGGCGCGTCCTCGTTGATCTGACAGACTTTCTAATTAGAGATGCTACGAATGCCGGCCAAAGGATGAGTCCAGGGACGTACCAGTTAGATAACAGCCGAAGCTCAGTCTACATGGACATGACAAACTCGTTTCCGACAAATACAGAGTTGGAAGTAGAACTCACCTTCGTCCAACAATCAGGTGGTGGTGGTGGCCGTGGCGGGAGAGGTGGGGGCGGATTCGAAGGTGTAGGTAGCGTTGCCTCGACCGGCGAAGCGGCAAGCATCCGTGTTCACCACTCATTCGTTCAACTTCCAGATGATGACTACGAACCGCGGATGTTCGATCCGCGTTCTGGCTACGGATCGTCGAGCTACCAGGACTATGCAGTACCCCTCGACGAACCAATGACCCAGCGTTTTATCCGGCGCCATCGGCTTCAAAAGCAAGATCCATCTGCAGCGGTAAGTGATCCTGTGGAGCCGATTATTTACTACCTAGACCCTGGGGCTCCAGAACCGATTCGTTCCGCCCTTCTGGACGGAGCTAGGTGGTGGAATCAGGCTTTTGAGGCAGCAGGATATCGTGATGCCTTCCAAGTCACACTGAGGCCAGACAGCATTAGTTCATTGGATGCTCGCTACAACGTCATCAATTGGGTACACCGTTCCACACGAGGCTGGAGTACCGGCGGATCAGTGTCCGATCCTCGCACTGGAGAAATTATTAAGGGGGTCGTGACTCTTGGCTCACTCCGGGTTAGGCAGGACTACATGATCGCCGAGGGCTTACTCTCTCCTTATACAGCAGGCGATGAAGAGACGCCCGAGATCGCCGAATGGGCGCTGGCCCGGATCCGCCAGCTTTCGGCACATGAAGTGGGGCATACGATCGGGTTAGGCCACAACTACTACAATAGCACTGCTGGTCGTATCTCAGTGATGGATTACCCACATCCCCTCGTCACCCTTAATGGTGATGGCTCGTTAGACCATTCTCAGGTCTACGATGTGGGGATCGGTGACTGGGATAAGGCCGCTGTCACTTTCGGGTATCAAGACTTCATCGGTGGGGGAGATGACGAAGCTGCCCTGATAAAAGTTCTTGAAGACGCCTGGGATAATGATGTGCGCTATATGTCAAACCAGGATGTCCAGACAACGCCCCAAGCAGACCAATGGGCGAATGGCACTGACATGGCTGATGAATTGGACCGAATGATGGATGTGAGATCAGTCGCCATGTCCCGGTTCGGCGAGGCAGCCATCAAGAACGGAATGCCCATGGCAACGATCGAAGAGGTACTAGTACCTCTGTATCTACATCATCGATATCAGGTGGAATCCACTGCATCGGTAATGGGTGGGGTGGGCTACATCTATGCGGCTAGAGGTGATGGCCTGAGACCTGTCTGGCATATTGCTTCCGAGTATCAAAATCGAGCATTGGACGCTCTAATGAGAACTCTTTCTCCTAGCGAGTTAGCGCTTCCGACTTCAGTTCTCGAGGCGATTCCTCCAAGACCCCCAGGATACGGCAGGACACGAGAGCTTTTCCCGCGCTATACTGGCTCCGCCTTTGATGCGCTCACACCTGCATTCGTAGCGGCAAGCCACACCGTGAACAACATCCTCACGGCAGACCGAGCAGCGAGACTGGTGGAACAGAAGATGCTGGATCCTTCGATGCCGGGTTTGAACGATGTCCTACAAAGACTTTTCCAGGCCGCTTTTGAGGGAGAAGCAAACAACAGTTACGAGAATGAGATCAGGAATACGGTTGCTGGCGTAGTAATTGAAAGGGTGAAATCACTAGCGGAAACCGCGCCAATGATGCAGGTGAGAGCGCAGTCGATATTGGCACTTAGGACCTTGGCCGGTCGCCTTGCGGAGATGGAGCCTTCTGGCACTTCTGTGCTACTCCAGCTTGACATAAGGCGATTTCTCGGAAGGCCTTATGATTCAGGACAAATCCCGAGTTCGGTGAGTGCTCCTCCAGGAGCCCCAATCGGACAACCAGCTATGGATTGGCTCGGACTCCTTGAGCCCTGGTGCACTTGGATCGATGGAGAGTGGAGATGAGCATAAGAATCATACAACATTTGAGACAAGCGGTGGTCTTATTTATCGCTGCCTGCACACTCTTGCCGACCTCGCTATCCGCCACATGGTCAGTGATCGCAGTAGACGCTAGAACGGGACAGGTTGTGATTGCTTCAGCAACATGCGTTGCTCAGGGCAGATTCGCTGGCTTTCCCGCGAAAGGTCTTATGGATATCCAGGCAATCGTACTGCCAGGGATTGGTGTTGCAGCCGCACAGGCCGGTGTCGACGGTACAAGAGAAAACCAGCAACTCATCTATGCCCAAATGAAAGCTGGAGCCCATCCAGCTGAGATCCTGGAACTCCTCAAACAAGATCCAGCCATTGAGCGACGCCAATTTGGTATCGTAGACATGCAGGGCCGATCAGTTGGCTTTTCTGGCAGCGGTAATAGCGCTGCATCACTATCACAGCAGGGTCGCGTCACAGATACCGAAATATACTACTCGGTTCAGGGTAATATTCTGGCTTCGGATGCAGTTGTGCATAACGCAGCGCGAGCCTTCGAAGCAGAGAACGGGTCACTCGCTGACCGAGTGATGGCAGCCATGGAAGGAGCCGATGGGGCGGGCGGGGACGTGCGTTGTACCTGTGAAACAGAGCCCGTTCCCGATGCGGCTTGCGACAGCCGGAATGCGCATGTCGCATATATCCTCCAAGCTGATACAGATGATCCTGAGGGAGCGTCATTCAATGATGGTGACTACGCGATGTATATCAGCGCGACTGATGAGGACATCGAGCCACACGAGAATGGGAACCCTGTGATCACGCTTAGAATGCGTTACGACCTATGGAAGGCGGGAGGCTAGCAAGGGGGGGGCCGCCTTCACCCAATTTTCACTACTCACAAGCGATTAGTGGGCACCCTCGATCGCAGCCCTTATCAGGCGTGATGTATTGTCTATTCGATACTGCATGAGCCTCGTACCTACCTCAATCGTCTTCTCGAGCGGGGCAATTGAAACCCCGTTAATTGAGGCACGACCGGCAGCGACCCGCTCCTCGTAGCGAACCGAAGAGGGATCCACAGTCATCTGCATGGCGGTAAGCCAGTACGTATCGTGAAAGCCCTCGGATTCCTCAAAAATCCCGAACTCTTCTTCCATGACTCTCTGCACCCCGGCGTTGTCGTAGAATTCAGGGATATAGTGGGCCGTAGATTTTCCTTGACGCTCATTAAACCGATCGGCCACTACCGCCATCCCATCTTGATTTCCGCCGCTGTCACCGATGAACACAATATGTTCGAAGCCATGTGCTTGTAGGCTGCTCGCAACATCATCCAGGACCGCCTGAAATGTCTCTTCTCGAAGACTAATGGTGCCCGGATAACGCATATGGCCGGTCGGCTCCTCTATACCACCCTCCGGGACAAGCTTCACTATTGGTGCGCATAGTGCGTTACCAAGCTCACGGGCGATTCCTTCACAAGCTCCCTGAAGGACATAGTTGTGCTTGCCCATAGCTACATAAGGACCATTCTGTTCGATGCCGCCAGTTGGGATGATCACGGTGCTCGTCCCGTCAGCCATCCTATCCCGAATCTCGATCCAAGTAAGTTCTTCGATCCAGATCGAATTAAGGGCATCGATCGGCCGCTCCATAGTCAACTCAGCCTGTAGCGCTGCATCATCAGTTGCCTGAGTAACTGCAGGTGCTTGCTCACGCGTCATAGCGAATGCTATAAGAAATGCGACTAAAAATGCCACTAAAGCAGTGACAACTGGTTTCTTATTCATCATTGTGGTTCCTCTTAATTAGTCTACGCGATCATTTTACCTATGGAATGCAAGCATGGCGACTAGGGCTTTACCCCTCCTGTGGACCGTAGCCATCATTTCTTCGGCGTGCGGTGGATCCACACAAGAAGATACAACAACGGACCGCGTTGATTCTGTCTTAACTGAGGACGTAATCCGGACTGCAGACCCCTATGCTCGCGGGTACACTGATGGAGATTTCCCGCGTATTAAAGAACTTGCAACCGGAGTGTACTCATACGAACAGCTCAGGTCTGCGGGCGAAGAGAGGTTTGCGACGGTTAGCATGTTCGTCGTAACCAATGAGGGTGTCCTCGTTGCTGACGGCCAGGGTAGTGTGGAAGAAACTCAGAGGATGATTGACCGCATCGCTGACATTACTGATCAACCCATAACCCATGTGGTAATATGTTCAGACCACGGGGACCATACGGCCGGTAACTCAGCATTTCCCGCGGACGCCGAATTTCTGGCTCACCCTACTTCATCGGCCACACTTGAGGCTAGTGCCAACGCACCGAACAGGGATGTAAACGCGCCACCAATCGTGCTCCCTAGCCAAATCATCGACGAACGTGAGGTATTGGAACTCGGAGGCCGAACGATTGAGATTCTCTTCCTTGGACGTGCCCATACTGGTGGAGATCTCGTAGTCCATCTCCCTGAAGAAAAAATTCTTTTCATGAGTGAGGCCTATCTGAACCGAGTCTTCCCAGCAATGCGCTCGGCTTATCCCTCGGAGTGGGTAGAAATGATCGAGAGGGCCCAAGCCATGGATATCGATACCTACGTCCCGGGCCATGGTTTTGTTGACTCTTCTGCGGTACTCGAGGAAGAGCTAGACACTTATCGGCGTGCGGTGATCCGTGTCATCGAACTAGCTACTCAGCAGTACGAAGAGGGCTACGGCCTTGAGGATGCCCAGATCCAGGCCAACTTCGGGGATCTTGAGAGTTGGTCACTTTTTACGAGTCAGGCTCCCCGGGCGATCGAACAAGTTTATGCTGAACTCGATGGCACCCTGCCAGGTGAAAGTCGGTGACCACACACACCAGCAGTGCACTGACCTCAGCCTCTCAGGCCCGTGAGGGCAATGACCCCATTTTTAGGCTAAATGGTGAGGCTAGAGCACGAGCAGAGGCCGGAGAGTCGATCCTTGATGCGACAATGGGTGCCCTAATGGATGATGAGGGTCAAATCGCAGTCATGCCGAGTGTGGCTGAAGCGATAGCCCGTGTACCCACTGGTAAGGCAGCAGGCTACTCTCCGATCTCTGGATCTCCGCCTTTCCTCGAAGCAGTTAGAAAAGACCTTCTGGAACATCCAGATCTTTTGTCGAAGTCGGTAGCAGTAACCACTCCAGGGGGCAGTGGCGCAATCTATCAAGCAATCAAGAACTTTGTAGAGCCGGGCCACCAGGCGCTCACGACCGACTACTACTGGGGTCCGTACCCGGTAATCGCGCAGCATCTGGAAAGAGACGTCAGCACTTTTCCCATGTTCTCTTCAGATCTGAGTTTCGACTTGGAAGCGATGAAAAGAGGAATCCGTCAACATTTAGACACCCAGGGACGCTTGCTGCTGATCCTGAATTTTCCTTGTCACAACCCGACAGGATACTCTCTGGATTCAGGTGAGTGGATGGGCATCGCCGAAGCGGTTCGTGAAGCAGGAAAAGAAGCGCCCGTAGCTGTACTCCTTGATCTGGCCTATCACCGATTTGGTGGGGAGAGCGCAGACCTCTGGATTGATGCGCTCCCCAAGATGCTGGATACGACCACAGTGCTCCTGGCATGGACAGCTTCTAAATCCTTTTGTCAGTACGGTGCTCGGATCGGGTCACTGGTTGCACTACATCCAGATCAAGAAGAGAGGAACAAGCTTGCGAATGCCCTGGGGTTCACGTGCCGAGCGACGTGGTCGAACTCCAACCATCTGGGCCAACTTGCTGTAACAGATTTACTCGTAGACCCCGAATTGAGTAAGCGCGCTGATGCTGATCGAGCTGAATTGGTCGAGCTCTTAAGGACAAGGGTTGAAGCTTTTAATAGAGCTGCGGGTGCTGCAGGGCTTGATGTGCCTCGCTATGATGGCGGATTCTTTGTTGTGGTATTCACTCCCGACGGTGAAAAGACTGCCGCGGTGATGCGTGATATGGGCGTCTATGTGATACCCCTTAAGGGAGCGGTGCGAGTCGCTCTCTGTGCGACCCCGGAGTCTGAGATACCTCGTTTAATCGCAGCGCTGCGCGCAGGAATAGACCAGGCAGAAGCAGAACAGGGAGACTCCCCCTAGCGGGCCACTACACACTACCAATACTAGATATCAAAACAGTTAGCGTCCGGAGGCAGACCTGCCGATACGGATCGCCTCGTCTGCACCTGGCCCAGACATCAGTAGACCAAGAAAGCCCTCTTCGAGCCGCTGTTCCACATCTTGAGCATTGGCCGTGATCATATTCGGGAGACCCACACGTTCTGATTGCTGCAGCACTTCTTGTGTACCGGCCTCTCCGGCTTCACGGCTTCCTAAATCACGTGAAAGGCTTCCAATACCACAGGCCAAAACGCTGTAACCTGGCGTATCCGCGATCTCTGCTGCCGCCGCGAGTGCACCTGCATCTTCGATCATGATCATGGCCAGTTTCTGGCCATCCGGATTATCGGGAGACCAAACGCTAACTCCAGCATCTGTGAAGAAACTCACTGCCAATCGTGCTTCTTCAGCACTACGTACATGCGGAATCACGATACCGTCTGCGCCCAACTGAAGTGACTCGATCACCCGCGCTCGTGCTGTTTCGAGACCATCACGTTCTATGGGTGGAATTCGGACAAGTAGCGAAGGGCCTCCGTCTCTATCGGATCGACTAAGACCTTCCGCAATCGCAGCTACAGCCTCCGTATCATAATTCCCTTCTAGATTAAGAAAGAGGTAGTCCAACAAAGGATTCTCGCCGAGACTTGCGCCTCCCTCAGCGGTATACAGTGGCGGGAGACGAGAACCATCAGGTGCCACCTCACCTCTTGGACGTTCATTTGGGACAAAGACACCGAATGCGGGTGCACCTGCAGACCATAGCTGTATTAGCCTGGAGGTAGATTCGGCATCAGCTGCACTGGTGTCGTCTGACACGTCAGAGCAAGCCGCAGTCATGCATAGAGCAGCGCTCACTGCGATCAGCTTGAATCCGTATGGGCTTACCATCGCAATCACGCGCTCAACCCCCACGACCAGACTCCTCGAGACCAACCGAGAGCGCTTCGGGTTGATTGACAATGATGAGCTTGAACCCTTGTGCTAGGCGCTCAGCAATGTCATCAACGTCAGCAGTAATTCCGCATGCAACATCAAATTCTTTGCAGGCTGCAAGTACAGTTTGAATCGCAGCCTCTACCGCCTGCATATCTCCCTCATAAGCCCTACGAAGATCACCTGGACCGGGAATCGCTACACTGACACCCGGTGTCCCGATAATCTCTCGAGCAGCAGCGATACCTACCTGATCCTCTATGAGTAGGATATTAATGAGATCCCCGCTGGGGTTACTGGGCCAAAGGCGACTGCCCATCGAACTCACTGCAAGTTCCGCATCCTGCACTGACTCAACGTGAGGAAATACAACCCCCTCAACACCAGCAGCGATACCTTCAGAAATATGGGTGAGCGCAGCCTCACGATCTTCACGGATCGGTGGAATTCGAAGCGTAACCGGATGTGGTTCCTTTTCATCGGACGCTTCAGCCATTGCGGTCATGAAGGATGCCATCGTCGGTATATCCCATGGCCCAGATTCTAGGGAATAAAAAATGAAATCCGTCTCATCGTTTGCAGCAGCAACCCGACCACCCTCAGCATTCTGCGGACGTGCGAACATCCCGAAGACTGCCTGACCTTCAGCTAAGAGACGAGCCAATTTTGAACCGGGTTCCTGGTCCACCATAGCTTCCACCTCCGAGGGGTCAGACGACTCCATTTGTTGACTCTGACAACTAAATACAGCGGTAAGTGCGACTGCGATGATGAACAATTGAGATCGGCGGGACATAATAAGTTTCTCCTAGCTCGACCACGGGGGAACTACTTGATTCATTCTCGCATACGCGATCGCTTGACCGAGATGTTCATTCATGTGGGTGACAAGCTGTAAGAGAACTGCCCATTGGCCGACCTCTCTCCCGTAAAGGCGGGTCGGCTTACTGAGGTCTTGCTCTGACATTTGATCAATTACTGCCCGGACATGGTTTATCGAGGCGCTGAGAATCTCGACTATTTTGTCTTTATCAAAAACTTCTTCTTCCCAACGCCCGTATTCCGCTGGCCCCATAGGAGATTCGATACCAAGACTCTGGTCGGGATACATGTAGTTATAGCGGGAGATATGCGTGTATACCCTCGCTACCGAGTACACACCCTCCATGGGGCGCCAAAGATAGGTATCAGATGGCATCGCTTGCGCGAGAGCGACGAGTTTACGTGCTGAACCCTCGAACTGCCCGGAAATCTCTTCTCCAAAATTTGAAGGTGCCGACTGAGCTGAAAGAGGGACAGCAAAGGCAGCAGCGAGTATGGCTGTCAAAAAAAAGCGGGCGCGACACATTTTATTCTCCGGGCTAAACAGTAATAACTGGAAAGATAGACGCTCATGTCTCGGTTGCTAGGATCTAGGGCCCACCCTCTCTTCCAGATGTCTTGGCATCGATGTAAGCGTATACTCCCCTGTTCCCAGTAAAAACGAGACCTTGCAATGTTAAGATCAACCTTATTACTCGGTATCACATTGGGGTGGATTACGCCCCCATATCTTGCACAATCCACAGGGGATGAATTGGAGCAGATAGAAATTTCAGTTGAAGATTTCGTATTTGATGCGCTCGCAGCGGGACCACAGGATGGCGAACTAGTACTGCTCTTGCATGGGTTTCCTCAAGCTGGCTACGCATGGCGCAACCAACTGCCAGTCCTCGCTGCTCTTGGCTTTCGAGTTGTGGCACCAGATCAAAGAGGGTACTCAGTAGGGGCCCGCCCTCCAGAAGAATCCGACTATGTGATGGAAGAACTCGTAGGGGACGTTTTAGGAATGGCAACGGCTCTTGGGTATGAGCGTTTTCATGTGGTGGGGCATGACTGGGGAGCAGCTGTATCATGGATCCTCGCTTCATCCGTACCCGAACGTGTTCAATCAGTCGCCGCGCTCTCTACACCCCACATGACTGCTTTTGCACGAGCGCTGTCGGATCCAAATTCTGAACAATCACAAGCGTCTAGTTACATGACGATGTTCCGATCAGCGGGCTCGGAACAACTTTTTCTGGCAAATGAGGCACAGCTGCTCAGGGGCATACTGTCCCAGTTTAGCTCTTCAGAAACAGATCTGGATGCTTACCTCAGTGTGCTCGGTACTCCAGATGCACTTCGGGCTGCTCTTAACTGGTATCGTTCTGCCATACCCTCCCAGGGAGATGCTCCGCCTGCTTCCGCTGCAATGGTCACTATCCCCACACTCTATGTCTGGAGCACAGAGGACTGCTGTTTCGTCCGAGGAACCGCCGAGGCTTCTAAGGAGTTTGTGACGGGCCCGTACCAGTTTGAAATACTTGAGGGCGTGAGTCATTGGATTGCTGAAGAAGCCACAGACAAGCTCAATGAATTGCTCATTGAACATCTAGGACAATGGAAAGGGCGCTAGCCTTCACCAACACTGGATTCATTAGAGTTCCCCAGGGTCACTAGGGATGCGCGTCGCAATCATCGGTAGCGGTATCGCAGGGCTGGCGACAGCCCACCTGCTCTACCGAGATCAAGCGATCGAAGAGATCTTCGGAATTAGTGATACATAGGGCTAACTCGTAATGAGATATAGCTTTCCCTCCAATCTCAATCCACAGAAATTGTGCACATGAATGAAAACACACGAGCGATCGTCGTAAGTCAGTTCGGAGGCCCCGAGGTCCTGGAGTGGCAAGAAAGTGAATTGCCACCACTGGGCCCAACTGATGTGCTGGTCCGTCACACAGCTGTAGGGCTGAACTTCATTGATGTATATCACAGGACCGGCCTCTATCCGTTAGAGCTGCCTTTCACACCGGGAGTAGAAGCCGCGGGGATCATTGAAGCAGTTGGATCGAATGTCGATGATCTAAGCCCTGGTGAAAGAGTAGCCTACACAGGAAATGGACCGCCCGGATCATACAGTGAAAAAAGGGTTCTGCCACGAACACGACTAGCTCGACTTCCGGACGCGATTGATGATCGCACTGCTGCCGCAATCATGCTCAAAGGGTGCACAGTCGAGTACCTCGTGAATCGGACGTTCCCTATCTCTGCCGGAGATGTGGTCCTACTCCATGCAGCCGCCGGGGGAGTTGGATTGATTGCCTCACAATGGCTCAACGCTCTAGGTGCAAGGGTTATTGGTACAGTGGGATCCGAGGAGAAAGGCGAATTAGCACGGACGAGTGGGTGCGACGAGGTGATCCTGTACCGTGTTGAAGATGTAGCTGATCGGGTTCGAGAAATTACAGATGGGAGAGGAGTAGACGTCGTGTACGACTCGGTTGGAGCTGCCACATTCGAGGCTTCGATCAAATCCCTTCGGCCACGTGGGATGATGGTAACCTTCGGAAATGCATCAGGGCCTGTGCCACCTGTACCCCCACTCCTGCTCTCACAAAGCGGCTCGCTATTCCTAACACGTCCTGTCTTAGCGCATCATTACACCGATCCGACCGAAGCTGCTGAAGGCATAGCCAAGCTCTTCGATATGGTGCTATCCGGTAAGGTCACCCCACTTATTGGCCAAGAATATTCACTATCAGATGTTTCCAAGGCTCATCAAGACCTTGAGCACCGCAAGACCGTTGGCTCGACCGTGCTCACCACCTAGCGACGGAAGATACAACTGCTCAGCTCAATCGTGGTCTGAAATCGCTCTGGGCCTTTCCTTCTTACCTTCAAGTGTCTCTAAGACCTGCTTCCACTCAAATTTGTCACCGATGCCTCTAACATAGTGGTCCATCCATGCCATCTCACTGACCGCTTTGACCAGCCGGTTTCTAGGGTCAGGAATTCCATGGCTACGACCAGGATACATGAACAACTCCGTTGGCACACCAAGCTTCTTTAACGCCATATGGAGTTCTACGGACTGTGGGCTTGGCACTCGCGGGTCACCTTCGACCACGTGAACCATCGTCGGGGTTTTCGCATCAGCAATGTACTTCAGTGGAGACTGATCCCAGTACGGATCAAAGTTCTCGTAGAGAAAGTCATCCCCGATATAGAACTGACGATTCCTCTGAACGTCACTCTGAGCATACATGCTGATCCAATTCATCGTACCCGCGCCTGAGCTTATGGCCTTGAAGCGGTCAGTATGTGTCAGGATCCAGTTGGACCAGTGGCCACCAGCACTCCAGCCCAGCGCTCCCATTCGTTCGGAGTCAACGATGCCCTCCTCGATCAGGTAATCTACACCTGTCATGATGTCGTCGAAGCCGAGAGTAAAATAGTCACCTACGATGTCTGTCCGATGAGCGTTGCCGTAGTTCGTAGACCCTCGGTAGTTAGGCTTAAGAACTGCGTAGCCTGCTCCCGCATAGACTTGCGCATTGTATCCACCATTGAATCGCAGTTGGTCCGCAGACGCTGGGCCCCCATGAATAGCGACGATGAGCGGATAGCGCGTTCCTTCTGAGTACCCAGCTGGATAGACCAGAACTCCACCCACGGTCTTCCCGTCAGTCGAAGTCCAATTGATCTCCACTTCCTCGCCAAAGCTGATATCTCTCAGCTGCTGATTCGCGTCAACAAGCTGAATCCAGGATGATCGATCCATTACTCCTTCTACGCTCGCAGTCGTGAAAACTGTAGGCGGAGTGACGGGATCCGAATATCCAATCAGGATCACACCACTGTCCTCGTCACGGCTAACCGAAAGAGCTGCTCGCTCGTGCGTGAGCTGGCGCACCTGGCCGGTCTGGACATCCATCGCATGCAGCTGGGTGGTTACCGTCACACCCGCATTGAAATAGATGGTGGTGGCATCATCTGACCAGAAACCAGCTCGTATATTTTCATCGAACTCTGTGCCAATCTTCCGGAAGGCTCCATCCCTGTCGTCCACGGCACGGACATACATCCGGCTATTGGTCATCGAATAGCGCTCCATATCGTCCGGAGCAGTGAACACAATCCAACGGCTATCCGGCGAGAAGCTTAGTCCGGACTCACCAACCTCATAATTGTCTGTCAGGCGCTCGACTTGTCCGCTACTCACCTCCAAAAGGTACTGGTCTGTATAGAGACGAGCCTGTGTGATGTTTCGTTCGTAGCGCTCGGTTGATCCCCCTGCAAAGCTTATCCAACGACCATCTGGTGAGACTGTAAACCCATCTACGCTATATGATTCACTGGTCGTCATCGGGCTTTCACTGCCCGAACGGACGTCGAGTGACCAGAGGCTAGAGAAGGGAGTTGTGGCGTTCTTTACGTCCACGGTGAAGCCTTCTTCCAACCGCAGTTTCTCATCCTCATCGAACTCGTCAGGACGCACGAAGTAGATACGGCTTCCGTCAGGGCTGAAGTCCCACTGTTCGATACCAGCCTCACCCTCCGTGAGCTGCTCAGCTTCACCCGCAGGCAAATCAGCGACTAACGTTCCAAATAGCTGTTCCTGTCCGGACTCACCACTCCGGTAGACAACCCAGCGCCCATCTGGACTGAAATCAAACCCCGACACCCCTTCTTGAGCTTCGGTGATCTTTTGAGCTTCACCGCCGTCGTGACGCATCATGTACAGCTGGTTACCCTCAGATCCTTCGGAGTCACGATTCGACAGAAATACAAAAAACGAGCCATCCGGAGACCAAGTGGGCTGCGTTTCGTTCTTATCGTCAGTGAACGTAAGTCTTCGACTCGAAGACACCCCATCTGCCAATGACACGATATGGATATCACTTTGAGAACTTGCTTCCACCCAATCGGGGGTCGTAACGGTATAGAGCATGAGCGCCCCATCCGATCGAGGGACCCAAGACCCAGCTCGTTTAAGTTCCTGCACATCCATGAACGTGAAGGTTCGCTGTTGAGCACTGACTTCTCCCGCCCATGTGAGCGCAAGCACAGAGATGAGAAAACATGTGGCTGACGGAAAACGCATATCGTCCTCGATCGGTAGATATTGATACAGTTCTGGCAATGAACCTGCCTCAGGGCAGGTACGCAATAATGGGCTAGAAGGTGGCAAATGGCACGCGATAGGCCTTGATCCAGCCTGAAAAAATCAAGATCTGGCACTCCTGGAAGCATGAAAACCAGGCGTTATTACGGAAAAACCTTTTGCAATCTCTAGTAAACAGTGTGTATTTTTCCTTCTAGCAGGATTCGCTGAAAGCTTCCCGGACATACGGAGAAGGCTGAACATGCGCCACCGACTTAAAAGCTCTCTCGGCATTCTAATCGGCACCCTACTCATTGTTACGATCCCGCTTCAGGCCCAACAAGGGTCTATTAGTGGCCAGGTGACAGATCAAAGTACGGGTCAATCACTCGCTCAAGCTCAGATCCAGGTGCTCGGCGGAGGCACGTCAGGTGGTGCTCTATCAGACGCACAGGGCAACTTCACCTTGAGTCTGGATCCCGGATCCTACTCAATCGTTGCAGTGCTGCTCGGTTACGAGACAGTGCGTGTTGACGGTATCTCCGTCAGCGGGGGTGCAGCCACAGAGATCACTGTAGAGATGACCTCGACCGCACTTGCTCTTGCTCCTGTCAGCGTTACAGTGAGTCGTGGCCAAGAGGCGAGCAGCCTGTCGGCTCCCGCCCAAGTAAGCATCGTAACAGCAGATGATATCTCACGAATCGCATCTACATCTACTGCGGACTTCCTGAAAGCATTGCCCGGGGTAGACGTTTCTCAGATTGGCATCAACCAGAGCAACACGGTTACACGAGGCTTCAATAATGTCTTTTCGGGAGCACTGCTCGTGCTCACGGACTACCGCTACGCTCGGATACCATCAATCAGGCTTAACAATTACAACCTGCACCCGACCACTCCGCTGGATATCGAGCGCATCGAAGTCGTTCTGGGACCGGCCGCCGCACTTTACGGTCCCAACGCCACCAGCGGGGTAATGCACATCATCACCTCGTCACCGATCGACAGGCCAGGAACGAGCGTAGCCCTGTCAGGTGGTAACCAAAGCATGCTTCGAGGTGTCTTCCGACATGCCTGGGCATTCAGTGAAAAGGCTGGCCTCAAGGTTTCTGGGCAGTATTTCCGCGGTAATGACTTTGAATACACGGATCCAGTGGAAGCTGCGGCTAGGGCTGTGGCGCCAGCAGGCTCTAAGATCGGTGTCCGGGATTTCTTTTCGTCGCACTACGGAGGTGAGGCACGTCTCGATCTCCGCCCCTGGGACGACCCAAACGATAACATCATCATCACCGGTGGCCTCAAAACCCTCGGCAGCTCAATCGAGCCAACAGGAATTGGTGCGGGTCAAGCTAAGAATTGGACCTATAAATCTCTTCAGGCCCGCGTAAATAAGAGTGGCCTATTCGTCCAAGCATTCCTGAACAACAGCAGTGCTGGAGACACATATCTACTTCGCACCGGCAACCCGATCGTCGACAACTCAGTTACGTTCGCGACGCAAGGCCAGTACAACTTCGATCTCGGTGATCGGTTCAGTGCCACTGTCGGTGTCGATTACTCAAATGTGACTCCGAGGACCGGTGGTACAATCAACGGAGCGAATGAAGACAACGACCAAACGAAGTTATTTGGTGCGTATCTACAAACGACCACCACATTGACCGACCAGCTGGACTTTGTAGCAGCGATCCGGAGGGATACTCATAATTGGCTTGAT
This sequence comes from Gemmatimonadales bacterium UBA7889, assembly GCA_002501085.1. GTDB lineage: Bacteria > Gemmatimonadota > Gemmatimonadetes > Longimicrobiales > Gaopeijiaceae > UBA1142. The sequence goes on along the minus strand of DLRL01000056.1, from coordinate 24,827 downwards.
GATGCATTCCTATCGCCGCGTCTCGGACTCGTTCTGACGCCGGACGAGGGTCACTCGTTCAGGGCCACGTACAACCGGTCCTTCAGTACGCCCACAAGCAATAATCTCTTCCTTGATATCCTTGCGGGCCGAAGTATGGTCACGCCGACTGTGGGCTATAACGTACGCGCAGCCGGTATTCCAGGCGTTGGATTCACGTTCAACAATACCTGCGCCGGTGGGCTCAACGGCTTCTGCATGTACTCACCCTTTGCCCCGGGTGCGCAGCTGCCTGCTAACGGTGCTGTGCTGTGGGACAACCTTTTGGTGCCACTCATGCTGCAGGTACCTGCATTAGCGGCAACGTTGCCTCTGTTGGGTCTGAACGCAGCATCGTTCGCTGCAATCGTAGGAAGCCCTCAGCCAGGCGAACTCACCTCAACGATGTTCGAGTTTAGTCAGACAGGAGGAGCACCCTTTGTCCCCACCGCTGGCCCTCAAGGAGCGGGCAGCCTCAGCGCACTTGCTAAAACAACCTGGGAGCTTGGATACACAGGCTTGATTGGTGACAAGGTCCGGTTCGACGTCTCCGCATATTCTGATAACTACAAGAATTTCATCGGGCCACTGACGACCCTGACACCAAATGTCTTCCTCGATGGAAACTCAGTCGCAACCTATTTGGTTACGCGCCTGGCCGCGGTGGGTGTTCCTACCTCAGTAGCACAGCAACTTGCTGCTGCAGTCGCGCCGACACTGGCACAAGTGCCACTCGGAACGATCGTGCCAGATGGAAGATCTAATTCAGACATGCTGCTGACTTACCGCAATTATGGGGAATTCAGTGTTAAGGGCATGGACTTAGGTATGGAAGCTCACGTGACTGATCAAGTTACGCTGTCCGGATCGTATTCGTACGTGAGTGATGAATGCTTTGATTTCGATAACGACGGTAGCTGTCTGGGCGCACAGGATATCGCCCTCAACGCCCCAACGTCTAAGGGCGCAATCGGACTCGACGTTGATAACAAGATTTCAGGTGTATTCTACGGTGCTCGCCTCAGAATGAGCGCCGGATTCCCTGTGAATTCAGGTGTATACAGGGACGTCCTTGAGGCCGTGAACGTTGTCGATATGAACGCTGGCTACCGCCTGCCAGGTACGGGAACCACGATATCTACAACTATCAACAACGTCTTTAATAACAAGCACAAACAGTTTGTCGGCGTTCCTGATATGGGAATTCTTGCACTTCTGCAAGTGCAGTTCGAGTTCTAGGCTAGAGCGCACCACGTATAGGTGCATGAAAAAGGACCCTGGGCAGTGGATATCCACTGCCCAGGGTCCTTTTTCATGTTCTGAAAATCCATCTAGTTCGGATCCTCACCTTCTTCCTTTTCAGGGCGCTCCCAAAAACCCTCGGTACCGGTTGCGTTCCTCGCAACTGAGCCGTGGAATAGAGACGCGTTGAAAAGAACGCGGAATGTACCGCGCGGCTGCCCACGCCACTGGGGTCTGAATCCAAGAAGAATGACATGCCCGTCACCATGGTGAACATCAACTGCAGCAGCTTGACCCTGAAGGTGCTCTTCTCCCAGTAGATAACCAGAGAGCAGAGGTGATCCTTCTTGAGCATACGCCGCCACTACGGATCCCTCGAAGCCTTCTTCCATAGTAAACACAGGGCTTCGGTCGAAGAAGATCTTTCCTAGCTCAGGCATCCCAGCCATGACCGGATGTTCCGTATCGACACGGACTTCAAAAATCGAGCCCGAGGAGAAAAATTCACTGCGAGCGAGGCCGCGCGTGACGTTCGATACCGGAAGATGTAGCTCATCGATACACAGGTCACTCGATGCGTTCATACACACTAGTGTACCTCCAGCACGCACAAACTCATCCAATGCTCGTACCCCCTGCTGGCCAAGTCCACCCTCATATCTGGGTGGTACGGAGCCAACGCCGAAACCGTTCATTAGGCTTCCGGGACCCTCTGATGGAAGAACAATAACGTCATACCGGTCACGGAGATCTTCAGCATGTACGTCTCCAGTTCTCAAGTTCGAGAATGAGAAGCCGTGCTCCTCAAGCAGCCAACGAGTCCACCCCTCATCCATACTTGGATTCCAGGGCCTGTAGATACCGAGAGCGGGACGAGAAAGGTCTGCTCCATCCGTCGGTCCTCTTGTTGCCTGAAGAGCATAATCTTCTATCAATCCATCAACGGCTGTACCTCCCAGCCCGGCCACGATATATGCACCGTTTCCGTATCGCACCCTGGCCCCCATATCCCACGCCCGGTTCAATGCACGAAACGAATTATTCTGCACAGGATTAAGCCGGAGTCCTGGACCTGAACCTGTGAGTCGACCCGGAATTGGCTCAACCGCACGGGCAACCGGATGGGAATCAAAGCCCACACCTGGAACAGCGTCGAAGGGTGAAGCATCGTCGATCTCTTCTTCCCAGGCCAAGGGCTCGGTTTCAAGCTCCTGCATAGCCGAAAGGATCTCAGGAGTAAGAGGTTGGGTTACTTCAACAACATCTACATCCATTTGATAAGAAAGCGTCCATCCAGCTGCATCATACGGCTGCTCTGGAGGACCGTCGGGATACTCCCTGAGATCCGGATACTCCTGTACAGAAAGAACCTGCCGAGCGAGTTCTCCAAATTCTTGGTCGAGAGGCAACACCCAAGTCCCAGCATTGTGGGTTAATCCTTCATGGGTGACATCCTGATTCAGCTGGTAAATCCTCAGTCCATTGAAAGCGAGGCGACGTAGTAGCTCAACAGGCGCCACAGGATCAGGCTGGTCTTGCGGAATGAAATAGGCATATGGGGCTGAAGTCTCATACTTCTGGATCACGTCACGGCCCGACTGATAACGGTTATACAGAAGGTCTTCCCTGTATTTTGCCGCATAGTCAAGAACCGCGAGAGATCCAACCCTCATATAGTCCACAGCATCAGATAGCCTCCACCAGCCTCCCTTCCATGGGCTGGGGTAAAGCGATTCTACACGCAGGTCACGTCGGGAGGGAGGAAAATCGGAGAGTGAGTAAAAGTGTGGCGTTGCGTAGCGGTACAGCGCGGTTTCAGTCCAGAATGCTGCCTGATTTTGCATCATCGGCAAGTAGTCGACATAGCCCGGATACCAAGCATCGAAACCTGTACCCATATGCACCGCCCCCGGCATCCCTCGCGACTCAAGCATCTGTGCAATCGTCATCCCGATCGTGTTCACAGTGCGTGCCATAATGGGAGGTGTAAATGATGCAATCGGCTCTGCGAATGGGGGCAGCCAGATCCGCGTCGGAAATGGAGAGCTTTGATGATGGACATAGATGATTTGCGGATCCCACTCCTGCCATGTACGGGCTAGGACTCGCGACTCGATCATATTGAGCATATAGGCGTCGCGGTTGTTATCGTGTCCTATGTACTTCTGGTATAGCCAGGGCATCGAAGACACTTCGTAGGGTGTACCGATGTTAGGGCTATACCAGTCCGCAATCATGGTCTGACCATCGGGATTCAGTGATGGCCATAAAACGGTGATCACATTTTGTCGGATCGCTGTCATACGAGGGCTGTCATCAGCCACCAGCTCGTACGCGAGTTGTATCGTGTGCTGTGCACCAGCGACCTCCGAAGCATGCAGGCCACCATTAACGTCGACGATCGCCCTACCCTCTCGCGAGAGTGCCTGAGCCTCTGAGTCTGAAAGCTCTGCCGGGTGCGCGAGCTTGTCTGCAATGTCCCGGTATTGCTCTACCGATGCGAGGTTTTCTGGTGACGAAATCAAAGCAATCCACCAGTCACGACCCTCAGATGTTCTCCCTGCACGCATCATGCTGATACGGTCAGATGAAGCATCAAGTAATTGGAAGTACTCTATGGATGCTTCGTATGTTGCGAGCTGAAAGTCAGCGCCTGGCTCAAAGCCCAATACAGAAGCAGGTGTCGGGATTTGTGCTGTAGCAGGTACCGCAGCAAGCATCGCGGCCAAAACTAGTGTCGTATTACGCACTTTATAATTGCTCTCTCAAGAAACGTTGAGCCTAAGAAGCCCCGCCCGGCCGGCCTCATTGCCCTCAGATGCAAACTTGGTGCGTGATTCAAACACACACAACGCTGTAGTTCAGTTAAGAGCGCAACGTAAGCGAGCTTTCCTTCAAATGAGTCAGGTCATCGGGGTGAGAATAGGCCGGATACATGTGTATACTCTCAGAATAGAGATATTGCCGTGACGGAGTGGCAGCCCGAAAGTATCTTGGCCCGCTTATCAACCAAAACAAGGAGATCCCCTGGGAACCCCAATCAGGATCGCACAGCTGGAATTAATGCTTGAAGGTCTTCTGCGAGAAGCCGGATGGGGAGGACTGAAAGATTAGTAAGAGCGCCGACGTCGTCGTGATAGGGTCTGGAATTATAGGAGCCTCTTGTGCCTGGCATCTCGCGTCTCGGAACCTGAACGTTGTAGTGCTCGAGCGAGATATCGCACCAGCTATGGGCTCAACAGGTAAGAGTGCCGCAGGCGTCAGAGTTCAATTTACAACACCACCTAATATCAAACTTTCCATGTACTCGCTCCCAATTTATCGAGAGTTCAAAGAGCGGCATGGCTACGATATCGGATATCGGGATATCGGATATCTCTTACTTGTCCCGGATGATAGGTGGGATGAGCACATGGAATCTGTTGCGTTACAGCAGAGTTTTGGGGCTCCCGTTGAGGTTCTTGATCCAATAGAGGCTCAAGACTACGTGTCATTCGATTCAGATGGACTCAAGGGTGCAACGTACGGACCCTGGGATGGCATCATCGATCCCCACATGGCTACAAATGCCTGGGTTGCAATGAGTAAGACTCTGGGTGTTGAATACCGCTTCAACACCCCTGTCACTGAAATTGAGCGTCTCACGCAAGGCTGGGTGATCCATAGTGGCGACAACAGCTTCCATTGCGAGCATATCGTGAATGCCACGGGCGCATGGTCTGAGACAGTTGGTAAACTCGCTAGTCTTGAAGTTCCCGTAGGCCCGAAACGCATACAGATTTTCTTGAGTGCTCCAATCACGGATTCACGTACTTACCCGCTCACGATCGATCTTGCTACAGGAGTATACCTCCGTAGCGAAGGAGACCGAGTTCTGTTCGGCCTTGATAACCTTGATCAAGACTTTGGCTTCAGCGAAGGGATGGATTGGGACTGGATGGAGCATGTCCTTCTGACCGGAGTAGATCGCTTCCCGTGGTGGGGTGACTTAGGAATCGACCGCAAGGGCAGCTGGTGGGGGTACTACGCGGTAAGTCCAGATAACAGTCCTGTCATAGGGATTAACCCCGGGGATTCAAGGTGGGTAGACGCCTGTGGGTTCTCGGGGCACGGGATCATGCACGCACCCGCAACCGGCCTAGCCGTCTCCGAACTCATTGCCGACGGTCACGCACATACGCTGGAAATAAATGGATTCCGGCACGACCGTTTCAGTGAAAATCTGGCAATTGAAGGAAATATTTTTTAGGCTCGGCTGGCCCAGGATTTATCTCTAGCTATCGATCTGATGCTGCTATAGCTGCCAGAATGGCTGCAACTGTAACATCCGACCTGAACTCTATCAGCCTTCTCCCATGCTCCAGAGTCTTATCGACCGGTAAGAGATTGATGTTGTTAATCGAAGCCTTGTCCGCAGCAATGCGCTGCTCAAGTCTGACATGTTGAGGGTTGTCATTCATGATGATCGAAGTGATGTAGTAGTCATCATGAAGGCCCTCTAAACGAGGATCCTCATCTATTCCAAGTACACTTTTCTGGTACTCGACCACATCATCGTAGTTGTAATACTCGGGGATGTGGGCAATCACCACACCCTGGCCGGCCCAAGCCTCGGATAGCTCTTCGGCAACAGTAGCCATCCCCCGCTGGTTGCCTCCACTATCTCCAATTAGGAAGATATCTCTGAAACCCTGTGTTTTTAGGCTGGTCGCCATATCACGGAGTACTGCCTGAAAAGTCTCCTGCGAGAGGCGGATACCACCCGGTGTGCCAGCCCGTTCAGGGTTACCAGGCTCTATTGTTACGATCGGTGCAACCAACGCATTTCCGAGTTTTCTGGCGATGGCATCACCCATCACCGCAAGCACATGGTTATGCTTCCCCGTTGTCAGGTACGGACCATTCTCCTCAATACCGCCAGTCAAGATCAGCGCGGTGGTCTTTCCTTCTTCAAGAGCGTCACGTACTTCAAGCATCGTAAGCTCTTCAATCCAGACATTGTCGAGTGCCTCGATTGGACGCGGAAAGGTCATCATGTCCTTTGCCGGAGACTCCTGTGCACCCGCCTGTGTGATCACCAGGAGATACGAGAGCATTATAGGCACTGAAGCACGGAAGAATGTCTTCACGGTCTTTCCCTCCCCGATATGGCTCGGACCACCTCAATTGTGCTTCCTTCCATGCACGAACTGGTCTCTAAATAGACTCCCTCTATAGTAACCTGATCCCCAGCACCGAGGCTGCCGAGTTCCCCGGTCAGGGCATAAAGCAGTTCATCTTCATCCCGAAATGTCAGACACGCCTCAAGCTCGTCAGTAACCTGGCCCTCTCTTCGGACCAACCCTTCCTCATTCGTTACGTGGAATGGATTCGAGAGTCCGACTGGACTAAACACCCCATTGAGTGCAATCACATAGAGTGGCCGATCCCACGATGCTGATTCCGGGATCCTGATCTCCCCCGACATATCACCCCACTCTCCTTGAGCACCTTCGGCGAGTGTCTCAAAACCGGCATGGATTGCACCCACTGCTAGATGGATACGCGCAGCAAGAGGTAGATTTTCTGAAGAGATTTCGACACTCGTCCCCGGTGGGCCGCTGAGTGGGACCACGCTTTGTAGCTGCCTAAGGGAATCCGGATTGACGAACCTTTGGGCAACACCGAAATCCGCCCCAATTATAAACAGGGTAAGTATCCCGACCAGCGAGGTCGCCTGGCGGTAAAGGCCTGGATTAAGTATCGACATTGATTCCTCCTTCAACCGGCGATTCTATTCCTGAAATGAATGACTACCATTCAACCTTTCGCAACGGCATAAGGAATCTTTGACGCTCCCACGCCAATGCGCCAGCTTCACCTCCCTTCAATGCTATCCTGGCAGAGCTCCACAAGTATGACACCTACCATAGCAAAAGAAGATGTCCTAACCCGGCGAAATTTCTTAGCGGCGGGTATCCCGATGCTTTGGTCTCCATTAGTTGAGGCAATTTTCCGGACCCAGGTTCTCTCTCGACAACAAAGAGATCCGCGCCTGACCGCTCGTCCGGGACGGCCTACCATCCCTGCACCCAGAGGAGCAGTGACAGTGGAAACCGACAAGGGCCAGGGTGGAATACTCTATGTACCCGACCAGTACCAACCAACCCTTCCTGCCCCACTTATCGTTGCTTTGCACGGAGGGGGTGGTCGAGCAAGATCTTGGGAGAGGCTCTACGAACCGTGTGAGAAACATGGTATTGTGCTGCTAGCACCTGAATCGAGAGGCCGAACATGGGACGCGATCCAAGGCATGTTTGGTTCTGACGTCGTTTTCCTCGACTCAGCCCTACAGTACGTGTTCTCACGATGCGCCATCGATCCTGAGAAGATAGCACTCGCTGGATTCTCAGACGGAGCTTCGTATGCCCTATCTCTCGGACCGTCAAACGGTGACCTATTTACCCGATTAATCGGGTTCTCGCCTGGATTCTCTTATCCAGAGGACCCAATTATTGGACGGCCAAAGGTTTTCATATCCCATGGTACCGAGGATCGAGTGTTGCCAGTAGCACTAAGCAGAGACGGGATTGCGCCGATGTTCGATATGGACGGCTACACCATCCACTACGAAGAATTCACTGGAGGGCATGAGATGCCCCCAGAGGTTGTGGCTAAAGCTCTAGATTGGTTCCTAGAATCCGAGCCCTAAATCTTTGCCAAAGCCTCTCCCATGTTGTCGAGCGCCTTCCTTATCAACCTCCTCGAAGTAGCGAGGTTCATGCGCATGTGGTCAGCACCACCAGTTCCGTAACTCAAGCCAGGGTTCAAGAAAACCCGAGCGTTCTCGGCGAACCAGCGCTGAATGATGTCTTCAGGAGTAACTGTGTTGCCCGAGGCCCTGCTCTCCTTGGCGGCAATCTCTTTTGCGCCGATCCGGTTCACGACTTGGCCCACATCAAGCCAAGCGAGATATGTCCCCTGAGCCTTCGTGTAGTCTAGAAGAGGGATGTTTTCTTGAATGTAGCTCTCTGCGAAATCATGGTTCCCATCTATGTAGACCAAGAGTTCATCAAGCCAATCTTCTCCTTCAGTGAGCGCAGCAAGGTTAGCTACCATGCCCAAGGTACTCAGATCGGCCCTGGTGTTGGCCCGCACACGGGCAAGATAGTCAGGGTTGGTCGAGAAGTACCAAGCAACCTTCATAGCAGCCAGACTGAAAGACTTACTCGCAGCTTTAAAGGTCAAGCTATTATCAACAATCTCTTTGTTCGGAAGGGTGGCGAATGGCGTGTACTTATTCCCTTTAGTCACGAAGTCGCAATGTATTTCATCAGCAAGTAAGACAACCCGATGTTCTAGGCAGATCTCTCCCATCCGCGTCAGGTCTTCCGGAGACCAACAGTTTCCAGTCGGATTCTGTGGATTACACAGGATGAAGACATTGGCTGTCCTGGCTCGTCGCTCAAAATCTTCGAAATCGATTGAGTAACGTCCATTGACCAGTTTCATCGGACTATCTGATGCGACCGTTCTCGTGAACCGAAGGTCAGAGTAAAAGCCATTATACGTCGGTGTCGTCAGAAGGATTCTTGACCCAGGGGGTGCAAACGTATGCAGTGCTGCAATCAGACCTGGGTGGACACCTGTAGTGAGAACCACTGTGCTGGGATCGATATCGAGCCCATATCGGCGACTATTCCAGTCCACGATGGCTTCTACATAGGACGAAGGCCTTCTGAGATAACCCCAGTTCTCATGCTCACAGCGTTCAGCAAGAGCCTTGGTAATACACTGGGGTGCTTGGAAATCCATGTCCGCGATACCCATGCCGACCTCGATCTCATCACCGTATGTCGCAATTGCACTATCCCACTTAATGCTATCGGTATCGACACGGTTGTAGACCTCATCAAAATCGTACACCTGCAGGCCTGAACCTGCAGACTCGACGACATCCAACTCCTCCGCAAACGCAGTCCGTGTTCCAACTGCCCCGAGAACTGCGGTCATCCCAGCATTCTTTAAGAACGCCCGTCGATTGAGCCCATTTTCTTGCTGCATGCTCATGACCTCCTGATCGGAATACCTTTAGCACACTGCTCTTAAGGCCTTATCGGCGGCAGCGCGGCATGGTCCCTTCAGCGATGCAACATGTGGACTCGTGAGCGGCACTGCTAGGTCGCGATAAGCATGACAGGCTTAATAAACAGGATCGGCTCAGATACCCTCCGGTTCCTCCAGGTACTGACCTAAGAGACGAACCTCGCTTGTAACCGCTTCCAACGCTTCTACTGCCTCAGACTGATCAGTGGCGGAATGCGCTCGCAGATCTGCATAAAGCCTGTATTTCCAGGGCTGTCCTGCAATCGGACGCGACTCGATTCGCGTTAGATCAACGTCATGCGCAGCGATAGCAAGCAGGGCCTCGTGAAGAGCACCCGGGCGATGCTGAACCGTGAAGGCGATGGACGTCTTCACTCCTTGCTCCGGGAGTGCGATCGGATTCCGGGCTATGGTTAAGAACCGAGTGAAGTTTTGCTCATGGTCCTCCAGGTTCTGCTCAAGAACATCCGCACCGTATAGCGACGCCGCGAGTTCAGAGCCGATAGCAGCATCATAATCTGCATCGCCAGCCATGAGATCCCGGACACTCCCAGCAGTATCAAAGGCTGTGACCGCCTCGACCAGCGGGTTTTGAGAGAAGAATCCCTGGCATTGCTGAAGTGCCACGGGGTGCGAGGCAACACGCCTGACTTGGCTCATCGAATATCCTGGTCTTACTACTAAACACATCCGAATCCGAATGCGCGCTTCCGCCACAATATGGATCTCCGGCTGAAATAGCAGATCCATATTCCTCTGCACTGATCCAGCTAGCGTATTCTCGACAGGTACAACACCGTACAGGGCAATACCGTCCGAAACAGCATCGAAAAGAGCTTCGGAAGTTCGGCACTCCATGATCTCCACATCTGAACCGAGAGCCTTGATCGCAGCTGCGTGGCTGAATGAACCGCTTGCCCCTTGGATCGCTATACGGGTCATGACCGGGGCTCTGAATCGCCCGCGGCCTTCAAGGCCGCGCGGGCTAGGTCAATGACGCCCCGGAAGATGCCATGCACGAGTTCTGTATCAAGACCACGTTCTCGGGCAAGCACGGCAGACCTTCTGATCACCCCACGTTCTCGTCGTGTATCTGTAGGTATAAGCCCGTGCCTTCTCTTCACGTCGAGCGTGCTAACCGCTAGGTCACATCTGGCCGCAATAAGATCTAGCAACTGCTTATCGATCAAACCGATTTCCTTACGGATATCAGAGAGCTCTATAGGCTCAGAATCTCGTTTAGGCTGGCTATCATCCATCGTAGCAATCTCATCGTTAAGTGAGGGCCAAAAAGAAAGGCGGCCCGGCTTTTATGCCGGACCGCCTTTCTAGGCTAAGCTGGTGCATTCCACTACATCATAAGCGTGTGGATCCTGCACCCCGGCGCTTGTGGCTCGGGGCGTTTGTAAATCGAGCAAAGAAAAGCAGCATTGTATTCATTGCCTTCAATTTATGCTTTATATGGAGATTAGATAGTCACTGCGCCGTTCGCTGCAGACGAGACCAATCGAGCGTACTTCGATAGGGCCCCATCAGGTATCAGACTCGAAGGCGGTGACCATGCCATAACTCGCGACTTAATCTCATCAGGGCTCATGTCGACCGAAACAGTGCGTTCCTCTAGGTCGAAAGTCACGATGTCTCCATCTTGTAGCGCTGCAATCGGGCCACCCTCGACTGCCTCTGGTGCAACATGTCCAGCCATTAAGCCGTGTGTAGCTCCCGAAAACCTCCCGTCTGTGAGGAGTGCGACCTTGGAGCCCAAGCCCGAACCCGCTAGCGCAGCTGTGACGGCAAGCATCTCCCTCATTCCGGGCCCTCCACGCGGCCCCTCTCCTCGGATCACGACTACATCACCCGGAACGATTGTTCCGCCTTGTACCGCCATCATCGCGTCCTCTTCACTTTCAAAGACACAGGCAGGCCCTTGGTGAAACATTCTCTCATGACCTGCGACCTTCAAAACACACCCGTCGGGGGCCAGGTTGCCCCTGAGTACAATTAGCCCACCACGATCCTTGATCGGATTTGCTGCTGACCGAACAACTTCCTGCCCCACAGTTTCCTCCGCATCCGAGACCTCTCCCGAAAGCGTCTGGCCAGTAACGGTGAGCATACCCCCCTTCAGATAACCACCTTCTAGGAGCCGGCGAGCAACCAGCGCTACCCCTCCTGCACGGTGAAGATCAGGAGCCACGAAACGTCCCCAGGGTTTCATATCTGCCAAGAGTGGAGTAGTAGCGCTAATCCGGTCGAAATCGTCTAGTGTGAGTCGCACACCTGCTTCATGGGCCACTGCCAAGAGGTGGAGAACAGCATTGGTAGATCCTCCGGTAGCAACGGCGACAGCTACTCCATTCTCGAGTGCCTCGCGAGTGAGGATTTGTCGTGCAGTAACATTCCGTTCGACGAGGTCAACGACTAGGCGGCCGCAACCACGTGCTACTTCAGCCTTCGCCGAGTCCGTGGCGGGCACTGTGCCACTTCCCATCGGTGAAATCCCGACCGCCTCAAATACTGTAGCCATCGTATTCGCAGTGAACTGGCCACCGCACGCCCCAGCGCCCGGGCAGGCGGCCTTTTCAATCTCCGTAAGCTCCTCTTCATCAATACGCCCCGCAGCGCATGCGCCTACAGCTTCAAAAACATCCTGGATCGTAATGTCTTGGCCCGCGTGCGTACCGGGTTGTATTGATCCTCCATAGAGCATCAAGCTTGGACGGTCGAGCCGGGCCAGTGCCATTACCGTTCCTGGGATTGTTTTATCACAACCCGAAAGTGCGATGACCCCGTCGAAGTGGTATCCAAGGCCCATCAACTCGATTGAATCTGCGATGATTTCACGACTAACTAGCGACGTGCGCATACCGGAAGTACCCATGGTGATACCGTCCGATACTGCGATTGTGTTGAACTCAAGTGGAGTACCACCTGCATCGATAACACCCTCGCGAACAGCTGAAGCCAAATCCCTTAGGTGAACATTACACGGCGTCGAATCAGTCCAGGTATTCGCAATCCCAATCAGCGGCTTCTCAAAGTCTTCGTCACTCAGACCCACAGCACGAAGCATTGCACGCGCGGGTGCCCTGTCCCGTCCCCCCAGGAGTTCGCGGCTCCTGAGCGTGGGAAGCTTCAAGCCTCAGAGTCTGGCTGAAGCCACGTCATATGTGAGCGAAGTTCAGCTCCCACTTCCTCAATTTGGTGGACCCGCTCGCATGCCCGAATTCGCTGAAACTCCTGTCCACCACTTTTTGACTCATCGATCCATCTGCGTGCGAAGGCCCCGGACTGGATATCCTCTAGAATTTCTCGCATAGCGATTCTTGCAGCTGGGCCCACAACCCGCTTGCCACTCACATAATCACCATATTCTGCAGTATCGCTCACCTCAGCACGCATCCCTGCGAGCCCACCCGCATAAGCTAGGTCAACGATTAGTTTTAGCTCATGCAAGCATTCGAAGTATGCAAGTCGCGGGTCATACCCTGCTTCAACAAGTGTCTCGAATCCGGCTTTCACCAGTTCGCTGAAGCCACCACATAAAACAGCTTGTTCACCGAAGAGGTCTGTTTCAGTCTCTGCGCCACAGGTAGTCTCGAGCAATCCGGCACGTGAGGAACCCAGCCCAGCGGCGTAAGCGAGCGTAAGCTCTCGGGCACCCCCTGTCGCATCCTGGTGGATACCGTATAAGGCTGGCACTCCACGACCCGCCTCAAATTCACGACGGAGCATCTGCCCCGGTGACTTGGGCGCAACGAGGATGACGTCCACATCTGCGGGTGGCACGATTTCTCCGTAATGAATATTAAAGCCATGTGCGAAAAGAAGGGCGTTGCCTGGCTCCAAAGCAGGTTCGATATCTGCGGTATAGACCGCAGGCTGTGCCGTGTCATGGATCAGGAACGCGATTACGTCACCACGTTTTACTGCTTCGTGTACAGGCATGACTTCAAGACTCTCAGCCCGCGCCTTATCGGCTGATGCACTCCCATCTCGCAAGCCGACCACAACCTCCACACCACTATCCCTGAGGTTGAGTGCGTGTGCGTGCCCCTGACTACCGTATCCGATTACAGCCACCGTTCTTCCCTCTAGAGCAGCCGTGCTCGAGCTGACTTGGTCCATCAGAGTTCTCTCCCTACAGTGAAGTTATGTATCAATTTCATGAGGGCCGGGTGGAAACATCTCACCACTGCGGCTCACTCCAGTAACAAGACCTTGTTCTTGCAGGTATGCGAGCGCCCGGTCAATCGCATGCGGAGTGCCAGAGAGTTCCATAGAGTCTGAGCTATGGCGCTGCAGCACATCACTAACTGTCTCTGGGAGCACCGGCTCGAGGTCACCGTGCGTTTTAACAACAGCCAATTCCCGAGTTGCATCACAGGATGCTTGATCAGGGCGCCTCACAGAAAGAACATCATATAGGCTTGAAACCTCGGCAGCCACTCTATCTTCTGGTGTATCAAGATCCTCGAATCGCAGCACGACTTCGAGGATCTTATCCTCGGCTTGATACAAGGAGAGGTTCTCTATCGGTAAGGCGCGACGACGCAAGAGTCCGAGCAAGCGTTCAAGGGCTCCAGCCACATCTTGCAGGCTTGCCACAAGCACGAATTGGCTCATCCAGAAACATGCTCGGGTTCAGTAACCATCTTGTCGAGAGTGGCCCCAGATGGGACCATCGGATAAACATTCTCTTCCTGGCGGACCTGCATCCAGATTAGCACCGGACCGTCTTCGATGGTTGCGAGGCTAAGCGTGGAATCCAGTTGCTCGCTCCTGTCGATGCGCCATGATGGAATACCGTAGGCTTTCCCCAAAGCAACAAGATCTGGTCCCGAAATCTGTGTCCCTGAGTACCGCTTCCCGTAGAAGCGCTCCTGCCACTGCCGCACCATACCGAGATAACCATTATCAATCACCACGATGCGCAATGGAATGCCTTCCTGGACGACTGTCGCGAGTTCCTGGAGACTCATCTGGAAGCCTCCATCTCCTGCTACGACCCAGACCGGACGATCGGGTTGTCCAATTGCCGCGCCAAGTCCTGCTGGAAGGGCATATCCCATAGCCCCCAGACCACCTGAAGTTAGGTGGGAACGCGGGGCCACGTCTCCTAACTCTTGTGCAAGCCACATTTGATGCTGGCCGACATCACTTACGGCTATAGCGTTGCTTTCGCTGATCTTACGTGCAACAGAGCGGATGGCCTCTCGAGCGCCGAGTGGGCCCATTCGACGGTATCCGGCCCTCGGCGGCTCCTGTGTCGGATCTGCTTCACGGTTCCATTCCCGAATCCTCTCCCACCAGGCCGTACGGTCTGTTTTCGGAACGAGAGGCAACAGCATCTTGAGGGACGCAGCAAGGTCAGCTACAACTGCAATATCCGCGCGCATCGTTCGTTCGATCGCAGTTGCATCGATATCGAAATGAACGATCCTGGCGTTTGGGGCGAATCCGTCTGGTCGACCAATCACTCGGTCATCGAATCGGACGCCGAGACCTAGAACCAAATCTGCATCCTGCAGGCTATAGTTGGCTCTTTCGGTACCATGCATGCCGGGCATACCAAGTGCGCGCGGATCCGAAGCCGGGAACGCATCCAGCCCTAATAACGAAGTGATGACCGGAAGATCGTTGCGCTCAGCCAAGTAACTAAGCTTACCAGCTGTACCTGACGAAATTACTCCGCGGCCAACAAGCAATACCGGCCTCTCTGCCTCGCTTAGGAGTTTGGCAACCTGCTGAATCGCTGCCTCAATGTCCTGAGTACTCTGCAGGGGTTCCATAGGCACAGGCCTTCTGGTACGCGACAAGGAAGATGTCTTCTCATCGACGAGTGTTGCCTGGACATCCTTTGGGATGTCGACCAGCACCGGGCCAGGACGACCAGACACAGCTAATCGGAAAGCCTCCGAAAGCACTTCAGGGATGTCGGAGGCTCTCTGCACCAAGAATCCATGCTTTGTAACAGGGATTGTCACCCCTAAAATATCAGTCTCCTGAAAGGCGAAGGTTCCTATTCCAGGACGAGCAACTTGACCAGTTACCGCAACAACTGGCACGCCATCCATGAATGCGGCCGCCAGCCCAGTTACTAGGTTCGTAGCACCCGGGCCACTCGTTGCCACACAAACACCTGTCCGTCCCGTTGCGCGTGCATAGCCATCAGCCGCATGAGCGGCGCCCTGTTCATGCCTGCAAAGTACGTGGCGAAGGGCAGAATAGTTGTATAAAGCATCATAGAACGGAAGAATAGCGCCACCAGGGTGCCCAAAGAGCACCTGCGCCCCCTCTCGAGAGAGCGCTCTGCAAGCGAGATCGGCACCTGTGGTAGTAGCCATTCTTTCCAATTCTTCTATAATGAAAAAACCGGACCCTCCCAGTTGAGAGAGCCCGGCGGCATTCGGTTTATTTCTTCGACTTGTCAGTCGTGTCCGAAGCGCACCGCACGCTCTCGCCTGAGCCCTAGAATAAGGCTCAGGCCGCTAAGGGTGAGCAATACGACTAATACTAAAGAGGAAATCAACTACTTATCTCCGGCCAAATAACCGATAATCGAATCCGCTACTTATACCTCACCAAGGTGACTGTCAACCCTATTTGCATTTTATCTTCTTTCTCGCGGGTTCGACCCTTCCTAGCTTCGCGACCGGACTCGACTTGTTCTCAGTACCAACCAAAACAGTAACATTAACTCGTAGAACGAGGTTCCATGTCAGCTGCACAACGTCGGAAAGAGTGGCAAAAGGACCAAGGGCATCGAGTCCAACTCCCTAGCGGGCGGGCACTAGACTCTACCCCAGGTCTGCAAGTACTCGCAGCCCCCATAGTACTCACGCTCACACTCGTTGCACTCTCATTCCTCCCGCGCATTCAGAGCAATCTTACGCTAGCGATATCAATCTGGGGTGCAGTGATCGTGCTCCTGGCCTGGATTATTGTGCTCTACCTGAGGCTAAGACGTGAGCATGCCAGTCGGACGTTCCAAACTATGCTGCGCCCGCAACACTATGTTCAAGCCTTAGTTCAGCTCGCTGTCTTCGCCTACTGGGGCTGGCATTGGCGACCAGTCTATGAGTTCGGAACACTCCTAGCTGCTCAGCTCATATTTGCGTACGTCTTTGATATGCTACTCGCTTGGTCACGGCGAGAGACATACACACTCGGCTTCGGCCCATTTCCGATCATTTTCAGTATCAATCTTTTCCTCTGGTTCAGAGATGATTGGTTCTACCTACAGTTTCTCATGGTCGGTATTGGATTCCTAGGAAAGGAATTCGTACGCTGGAAACGTGAAGGTCGGACGGTCCACATCTTCAACCCTTCAGCATTTTCCCTCGGGCTTTTCTCCTTAGTGCTGATCGCTACGGGAACGACCAACCTGACCTGGGGACAGGAGATTGCTTCGACACTAACGCTGGCGCCCATGATCTATCTTTACCTGTTCTTGCTTGGCCTCATCGTCATGTACTTCTTCTCGATCACACTCGTTTCGGGGGCAGCCGCGATGGTGCTCTTCGGTCTGAGTGCTCTCTACACTTCACTGACTGGGGTTCCATACTTTCTTGACTCAGAAATTCCTGCCGCAGTCTTCCTCGGGCTTCACCTCTTGGTAACGGACCCATCAACTTCACCACGCTCACGTGCTGGCAAGCTTGTTTTCGGAGGGCTCTACGGGCTGGGCGTTTTCGGCCTTTACTCACTCCTGGGAGCCTACGGAGCACCAACTTTCTACGATAAACTTCTAGCTGTTCCGCTGCTCAATCTAAGCGTTAGAGGAATCGAAGCGTTGATTCTTGTGATCAGAAGAAACCGAGCCATCAAACTTTTGAGGCTTGATTGGGCTCCTCTCGTACTCAACCCCGTTCACATGGCAGTATGGATCATTTTCTTCGGGTCGATGACCGCGATGGGTAAGACTGACGGAACGCACCCCGGTGATAGCCTTCCATTCTGGGAGCAAGCATGCGCTGAAGATCGACCAACCGCATGCAATCGTCTGATCCAACTGGAGGCCAGCTATTGTGGGGACAACTCAGCATGGGCTTGCAACGAACTCGGTGGACATTATAGACAAGGAGAAATCGTGAGTTCGGATGCCGATCTTGCCCTCGGCTACTTCTCTCGCGCGTGTGAACTCCGATTCCAGCCAGCATGCGTTAACCTTCTCGATCCAGGCAGTTTTCGCCGGATCAACCCACGGGCGCTTGATCTGAGGCTACTCCTCAGGGAAGGCGGTCAGAACTTGATGGAAATGACTGAACCAGAGCTATACGAACGTGCCTGCGTCCAACATGACTGGGATTTTGCTTGCGACAAAATCATGAGTGCATCTTAGGTGGTCCGTAAAACTGCTGTCCCGCTCACAGCTCTTGGACTCGTCAGCGCTGTATGGATTGCCTTGAGTTTTGCAGGGTCTCTGCCCAAGCCCGGTTTGATTCCTGATCATACAGTCATCAATGACCCAGGAGAGGTTCCCAGATTTCTGGCAGATGCTTGGCAACTCCCGGATGATCCGCTCCTAGGATTCGTCGAGATTACGGCTGGACCATTTCTAATGGGTAGTGATGCTGCCATCGATCCACTGGCATTCGATATTGAGCGCTGGTCTAGCACGAACGCGCAGGTGGTTCTGGAACTTCCGACGTATTACATCGGACGCTTCGAGGTGACCGTTGCCCAAATCCGCTCGTTCGTTCAGGCAACAGGTTATCCTATTGATGGTCAAGCACTCAGTGGAGCACCTGAGCATCCTGCTTCTTTTATTTCTTGGCCGGACGCACTCGCGTACAGTCGCTGGCTAGATAAGATCCTAAGAACTTCGGCCGAGACACCAGAGGCTCTGAGCACCCTGCTCGAGGGTGGTGGGCAGGTCACTCTGCCAACGGAAGCCGAGTGGGAGAAAGCCGCTCGAGGTACTGACGGACGAATCTATCCATGGGGTAGTGAGCCCAGGCCTGACCGAGCAACGTACCAAGCAAGGGGCACCACAGCTGTCGGGAGCCACCAGTGTCCGGAATGTCCGTTCGGGCTCTCTGACATGGCAGGAAATGTGTGGGAATGGACCAGAAGCCCATATCAACCCTACCCCTATGATCCTACTAACGACTCGGAGGACCTAGAAAACGAGTCTCTTTGGGTCATGAGAGGTGGATCTTATACAGATCCGGAGCGCTTTGTCCGGGGAGCAAACCGAGGGGGTGCCGATCCCGGTGCCCGCCGCGCCTTTATAGGCTTCCGGATAGCGATTTCGCCTTCTGAATGACTCTTCCGGATGCATGGCCTGACAGCTGACGGTGCTCGCCCGACTGAGGCATGCACTGTAGACTCACTGCCCGCTTGGTGTCACGGTCCGTGCGGCCGATCCATAAGGTTTGACAGGGGAGGTATCATGAAATCCGCAAAGATGCTTGCTGGTTTACTCAGCGTTGCCTTGGCTGTTTCAGCATGTGCAACCGGTGAATCCACTTCTGACGCAGTGCTATACGAAGGTGCACAACTGATAATCGGCGATGGGGGTGCGGTCCTCGAAAATTCAGCGTTTCTGGTCGAGGACGGCCGTTTTACTGCTGTTGGTGCTGCTGGATCGATCGAGGCGCCTGAAGGCTCCAGCCATGTCGACCTGGCAGGTAAGACTGTAATGCCAGCAATCGTGAACGCGCATGCGCACCTCGCATCACCTCGAGCGGATCGGACAGAAGAGCTGCAACACTGGGCGTACTATGGGACCGGCGCAGTAATGAGCCTTGGCCTCGACGATGGTAATGTGGGCTTTGAGATGCGGAGCGAAGACATACCAAATGGGGCACGATCCCGTAGCGCCGGGCGTGGGATTACCGCACCGGAGGAAGGACGCTCAGAGGTGCCCTTCTGGATCACATCCGAAGCAGAAGCCCGGGCAGCGGTGCAAGAACTAGCAACCGAAGAGGTCGACTTCGTGAAAATTTGGGTCGACGACCGTGGTGGCCAATACGAAAAACTCACGCCGGAACTATACGGCCCAGTGATCGATGAAGCGCATAAGCATGGTCTCCGGGTCACCGCTCACGTCTTCACCCTCGAGGATGCTAAGGGATTACTCCGTGCAGGGATCGATGCGTTCGCGCACGGGATTCGAGACCAGGATGTGGACGACGAACTCGTCCAGCTGTGGACAGACCGTCCTGAGGTAGTATTGGTCCCAAACCTCCCGAACCCGGGCGTTGCACTGGACCTGAGCTGGCTCAGCGGAACAATCCCAGCTGAAAGACTCAGGGAGATGCAGGCAGCCCAGCAGGATCGACCTGCTGCTCAAGAGTCTTTTGGAATCCAAGCAAGAAACCTTGATCGCCTGAACAGTGCCGGCATTAAGATCGCGTTCGGTACGGATGGGAGTTCACCCTGGACGTCACACCAGGAAATGGAGGACATGGTGCGATCCGGGATGACCCCGGCCGAAGTGATCGTTGCGGCGACAAGCGCATCCGCTGAGCTAATGGAGCTCGATGCAGGCTCTGTCACCGCTGGCAAGCTCGCAGACTTTGTTGTTCTCGATGCAAACCCAATTGATGACATCACGAACACACGCCGAATTTCGGATGTATATATGAGAGGTCAGCTCGTCGAACGAGAGTCACTGCGAGAAAGATGGACAGGAAATGAATAGTAAGGTTTTACTGCCCTTTTACGTCCTTTCGATGCTGGTTGTGACCACATCCTGTATGGGTACACCTTCAGCACCAGCAGGCACTGCCGGAACACAAATAATACAGCCTGGTGCACCAGGAGAGGTGGCCCAGGCCTTCGACACAGCAGAGTTGGACGCAATCGGGGGGTTGGAGTACTCAGAAGCGGACGTGCGGTTTATGCGAGGGATGATACCCCACCATGGGCAGGCTCTAGACATGACAGCTATGGTGCCTGCGCGCGCGACCACAGACGGATTCCGTGGTTTGGCGCTCCGGATGCAGATCTCACAGAGAGATGAAATCCGACTGATGGAGCGCTGGTTAACCGAACGGAAAGAGGAAATTCCAGCCACGAACGCTCATAGGATGATGGTGACTGGTGATATGGCACTCATGCCCGGGATGCTCAACGCTGGGCAGATGGAGCAACTGACATCTGCTACCGGGCGAGAATTTGAGCGACTATTCCTCGAGTTTATGATCATGCATCACGAGGGAGCACTCACCATGGTGCAGACGCTCTTTAATTCTTCAGGTGCCGGGCAGGAGTCATTGATTTTCAAATTTGCGTCTGACGTTGATGCAGATCAAACAATCGAGATACTGCGAATGCGTCGAATGTTAGAGGAACGCTGATAGGCTCTATGGTACCAGACCCTACTGTGGTCAAACGGACGATTCTTTAAATGACTTACTCATTGGATACAAGGAATTAGGATGACACTCGAACAGATTTTTCGTTTTACCAATCGGGGAATGGCCCTAGCAATCGGGTTGATGATAACAGCCAACCTCATAGCTGGCTTTTCGGAGGCCGCAGCCCAGATAGCCCCCGACTCTGTCACGTCAGAGCCATTATTCACCTGGGATCCAAACGATCCGCGCCTCGAACTCGGTGCAGGATGGATGGACGCTGAATCGGCGATTCGCGGACTCGAGCAAGTCTCTGAAATTCCTCGGCCGGACGGATTCTTCAACCCGGCAACTCCAGACGATGGGCGTTTCAGCAATACTGACCTAGCATTCGAGGGACAGTACCTATATCAGGGCAATTACAACGGATTCCAGATCTACGATTTGGAGGATCCGAATACCCCGATGCTGGCGCTGTCCGTTGTGTGCCCAGGTGGGCAGGGTGACGTCTCGGTTTATGGAGACCTTGTATTTATGTCAGCCCAAGAAACACGCGGCAGACTCGACTGCGGAATTGAAGGGGTCGCAGACTCGATCAGTGCAGAACGGATGCGTGGTGTACGTATTTTCGACGTATCCGACTTAAGTAACCCGATGCAGGTCGCCGCCATCCAATCGTGTCGCGGGTCACACACGCACACCCTAGTCATTGACCCCGATGACAGCGAAAACGTTTACGTCTACATCCAAGGGACAAGCTCCGTGCGCCCAACAGAAGAGCTACCAGGGTGTTCTGGGGGTGAACCGGACGAAGATCCCAACACGGCACTGTTCCGGATCGAGGTCGTCCGCGTACCGCTGAATGCACCTGAGAATGCGGAGATCGTAAACATGCCTCGCATCTTTGCAGATGCGGAAACCGGTGACATCGCGGGTCTCTGGGCTGGAGGTGATCACGGTGCGGGCACTCAAGACACTCGGCGTACACATCAATGCCACGACATCACGGTCTATCCAGAGATCGGACTAGCCGCCGGTGCATGCTCCGGAAATGGGATTCTTCTGGATATCTCAGATGTCGTTAACCCTCGGCGGATCGATGAGGTGCTCGACCCGAATTTCGCCTATTGGCACTCTGCAACGTTTAATAACGGCGGTACAAAAGTCGTATTCACTGACGAATGGGGCGGCGGCGGCCAAGCTCGCTGCCGAGCATCAGACCCTCCGACGTGGGGAGCCAACGCAATTTTCACCATCCAGGACGGCGAAATGACACTTGGAGGCTACTACAAGCTCCCCGTACCTCAGACAGAGACTGAAAACTGTGTCGCCCACAACGGCTCAATCATCCCAGTTCCAGGTCGGGACCTAATGGTCCAAGCTTGGTACCAGGGTGGCCTATCAATCATGGACTTCACTGATCCAGCAAACGCTTTCGAAGTTGCGTTCTTCGATCGAGGCCCACTAAGTGCCGAAGCACTCTTCACTGGGGGTTATTGGTCAACGTACTGGCATAACGGCCGCATATATGGTGCTGAAATCTCACGCGGGATAGACGTGTTCAGGTTGACTCCGACAGAGCACCTTTCACAGGCTGAGATCGACGCTGCAGAACTCATCCAGATCGATCAATTTAATGCGCAAATGCAGCCGCTGACGGTATGGCCAGCGGTTGTCCCCGTAGCACGGGCCTATCTTGACCAACTGGTGCGAGGTAATGGGATCCTCAACGATCGTGTACCTGACGTTGCTAACATTCTGGACCGAGCGGAACGAGGGACTGCGACTGCGACACAACTAGCTCAGGTGGCAGCGCAACTAGACCAGGACGCTATAGCAATACGTGCTGGAACTCGTGGTGGTGATGCTGAGCGTCTTTCAACACTCGCTGAAGTCCTAAGGAATCTAGGCGGCTAAGAAAAGCTAGTGGGGTGCTTTCGAGCAGATTTTCTGCCCTAAGGCACCCCACTTCCTACCCAACATTCAGGTTAATCCCTGGGATGATTACCTGATCACTCGTTGGTCGGTAGCTCCGAGTTCCACATATCAACAACAACTTTCCACGAACCATCTGTCTGCTTCTTCCACGTGTGAAAGTCCCGGATAATATCTCGTCCAGGTGGGCCCTCGGAGTTATTGATTGTGATATCGCCTATGGAGAGTGTCCACCCGATATCACCAGATGTAGAAATTTCCGCCCGCAGGATCTCGAACTGAAGTTCAACTCCGGGTGTCTCGAGAAAACCAAACCGGTAGATCTGCACACCCTCTAGTTTTTCTACCAAGTCAGCATTAGGTGGGACCATGAGCGCGTTCTCGTCATAGAGAGCAACAACCGCCGCCCTGTCCTTCGCGCTAGCTGCCTGATGATAGGTGTTCGCAGCCAGCCTTAACGAAGCCAAATCAGACTCAGCCTCAATGGTAGCTCCGGATCCACATCCACCTGCCATTACTGTTCCGACAATGATGAATATCTTGTGCTTGTTCATTTTCTTGTTACCTCAGTGTTGTTCGACTAGCCATTATTTGATGCCGGATGAATTCGCACAATAAAGGTGCACAAAAACTCCACACTCTGTTGCTGTCCCCTGTTCACAAGAGGACGTGTGCATTTCTGGGCCCTAGATTTAGCCGAGATTTTCTTCAGACAATTAGAAAAAGATCAGAGCTTGATTGTATCCGGAAGATCTACAGACACATGACATCTTGAGAGAATCCTACTGAGACCGGGGACAGATTAATTGATTTCTTGGCACCCAAGGAGGCAGAGTGGCTCCCAACTCTGTTTTCTCCTCACGATTTTCCTGGTAGCCTGCTCATCGCCCTCGGAAGCCGAGGACGATGACGTCCGGCCTGTACCATGCCTGTCGATCACATCGGTCTGTACTGAACGGGTCGCGATCGGCAATGGTGTCTATCTTCCGGTATTCAGTACACACTCCTTGTCCAAAGGAAATTCCGAAGTCACTCACGGCCTAATTATCGTTCACGGGGCAAACCGCAACGCGGACAATTACTTCCAAAGAGGATTCCAGGCCGCGGCTGCAGTAGATAGGCAGAAGAGCACGGTCGTCGTCGCACCATATTTCCAGACTTCTTCAGATAATCCGGCATCAGACGAACTGTTCTGGAGCAGCAGTGGCTGGAAGCGGGGGCACCTCTCTAGCAGCGAGGGGCCCCGACCCCGCAGGAGTTCCTACTCAGCAATTGATCAAATCATTGATCTTCTCTCAGATCCATCCCGTTTCCCGGCATTGACGGAAATCACTATGACGGGTCACTCAGCAGGCGGACAAGTCGCTCATAGGTACGCAGCAACGAGCCGTGCTGAGGAGAATCTGGGATCAGTAACGATGCATTACGTAGTAGCAAATCCCTCCACTTACCTATACATCCGCCAGGAGCGAGAAAATACGGGCGCATTCGTAGTGCCCGACGCATCAACATGCTCCGACTACAATGACTGGCACTACGGTCTTTCAGAACGAAATACGTACGCTGGCTCACTCGTAGTGGATACGATCAAGGCACAACTCGTGAGGAGAGACGTACGTATTCTTATCGGTGATGCGGATTCCCTGAGCGCCTCACTTGATGTGAGCTGCGGAGCGAATTTACAAGGGCCCTACCGGTTCACCCGAGGACGCCGGCTCATGCGCTTTATGGACCAATTCTTTCCTCAGCACAGGCATAGAGAAATGGTCGTCCCCGGGGTGGGGCATTCAAGTAATGGTATGTACCTGTCCGCAGTCGGCCTCGACGCCCTCTTCGGTACCTGATAGACATAACTTTATGGACACACTCGGCGTGGTACATCTGGTTTTTTCGATTATCGCGATCGGTGCCGGTGCTCTGGTCGTTATGAACGCAAAGGGTACACGCTGGCACCGAACGTTTGGGCATATCTATGCGACGTCGATGGTCGGTGTGATCGTTACCGCCTTCTCGATCTACGACCTGACAGGAAATTTCGGGCCATTCCATGTGGCAGCGTCTTTAAGTGCAGTGACCCTATCAGCCGGATTGTACTTCGTTCTTGCTCGGCGACCTAAGTACAACTGGATCGAGTGGCATGCTCACTGGATGAGTTGGTCCTATATAGGTCTTATCGCAGCCCTAATTGCAGAATCCCTCACGCGTTTCATCATGCCCCGAGTAGCGCTGCTGCTGGAAGAA
>DLRL01000046.1 GCA_002501085.1 Gemmatimonadales bacterium UBA7889 | reverse complement strand
CGGAGGCAAAATACTATTCTAGATAGACTTCAGCCTGTATCACCTAACACATACCTGCTTCGTATTCGTAGCTGACAGGGGGCCATGCCCGTGAAGTCCCTCTACTTCAGTTCATGTCTGGAATTTGCGCCCACAGTTCATCTTTGTGAGCGATAGCCATCGTCCAGATCTCATGATCTAGGGGTATGTTCTCAAAGAAAACAACCTGCGCATCATCGATGGTATCCCAATCATCAAAAAAGACGACCAGATTCCAGTTGAATTCACCACCTGTATTATGCTCCTCTACCACATAGCCTCTCATGAGTCCATCAGAAATTGCTCCATCAAGCGCTGGTAGCACATCAGCCCAAAGTTCATTCCATCTGGGCAAATCAGCTCGATTAACTTTGAAGAGGTTCTCATACAGATACGGTGCTTCAGTTGGTGATTCCACATTCCGAGCACCAAGATTCCAGATCTCGTCCTTGTGAGCTAAAACACTCCTGTTGAATGCCTCTAGTCCTTCGGGATCTACAGCACCTATTCCAGTAATGATCTCTGTCCAAGCTTGTTCAAAATTAGTCCCTTCCATACCTGCTAAATGCCAGCGGAGATTGTACTTGCCGCCCGTGTTATGCATCCATACGCCATAACCCGTAATCATTCCGTCTTCCACTAGATTTTCCATTACAGGCACTGCCGCACCTCTATAGAGGGCAGCAAACGCAGGAATATCACTAAAGCGAACACTATGCGATGCTATAGATATCCGTGTCGCCCCAGGGTTAGCCTGGCCATCCGTGCTAGTCTGGGCATCTGCGCAACTGATACTTGCACCACTCAATAACGAGATGACCATCAGTTTCTTCAGCATTCAATCCTCCTGATTTGTTTACAAGATAAACACCCAACAGCTACCTTTGAACCGAACAGTACGATTTATAAACCATTATATGACTGTCACTTACGCTATTTTATATAATGTTATCTCTTGGGTTCTTAGCTGGCATTCATAGGCCCGCCCCAGCTCACCATGACGACAAGATAACAACGAAGCTCCTTGTGCGGCCCGGTGATCAACGACTAAAGCAGAAGTTCGATCACAAGAAATCCACTGAGAAGCAGGATTCCGAAGATCCAGGCTAAAAGATTGAAGTAACGGTCGATAAATGAAGCGATGGGCCTCCCAAACTTGAAGATCAAGCCGGCCAGCACAAAGAAACGGAGACTTCTACTAAGCACAGAAGCTACAACGAAAATTCCGAAATTGATCGAAAATACACCCGCTGAAAGGGTGAAGACTTTGTACGGTATAGGTGTCAGCCCCGCAAAAAAGATTGCCCAAAAGTCCCAGCGATCGTATTGCACCTGTACTTGCTCAAATGCTTCCGGGCTTACCCCTGGCACGTATTGATAGAACCATGGTTCGGCCAAATCCCAGGCCCCTGCCCCGATCCCGTACCCGATCATTCCACCGAGAACGGATGCACTAGTCGCTATAAGGGCGAACCGCAGGGATTTACTTGCGGCTCCAAGGCAGAGTGCGATCAGCAGCGGGTCAGGAGGTATGGGGAAAAATGAGGACTCAGCAAGAGCAAGCACAAATAACGCTGGCCCACCATAAGGCGTCTCTGCCCAGTGTAGTACCCAATCATACAGCCGCCTTACGGGCCCACTCCGCTTTCCTGTTTCCGTCACATACCCTCACTCTGCCAGGCGAATCGACCTAGAAGTGGAACAAAAGTAACGGCCCCCTTCACTACTTCTTCTGTAACCACAAAACCGGTTTTCTTGATCTGGACCAATTCCTGGGATTCTCTCGAACCCACAGGAATCAACATACGCCCACCCTCGTCCAGTTGATCCACAAGTGCAGACGGAATCGAAGGAGAGGCTGCGGATACAACGATCACATCGAATGGTGCGAATTTCTTCCATCCAATTGTCCCATCCCCCACAAGCAGAGCAACGTTATTCGCACTTAGTGAGTCGAGCACCTTGCGAGCACGTTGAGACAGCTCACTCAGTCGCTCTATCGAATAAACACGATCGGCGGTGAGCGCGAGGATCGCAGTCAGATATCCGCTCCCAGTCCCGATTTCTAGAACCTTTTCATCCCTGCCAGGCGAAAGTAGTTGGAGATAATATGCCTGAAGGGAAGGCTGCGAAGCAGTCTGCCCAAACCCAATCGGGAGAGGAGCATCCTCATAAGCGCGCGGCCATAGTACTTCCGGGATAAAGATATGGCGGGGCACCATATCGAAATACTGAAGTATCTCAAGGTCATTGATGCCCTTGGCTTGAATTTCTTCAATAAGCTTGCGGCGATGACCGACGAAGCGAGTGTCGTCTAAAGGGCTAGTTCCCACGCCCGAATCTCCTCAAGGAGCTTGTAGTTCGTGAGGTCAAGATGCAACGGTGTGACAGAGACATACCCGTCTTCAACCGCCTGAAAGTCGGAATCCTCTGCACCCCTCCAATTAACTGCCCCGCCCCCGATCCAAAAGTATTCCCTACCGGAGGGATCATTCGCTCGTGTAATCGCATCCGAATATCGTCGACGACCAAGTGTTGTAACCTTAATCCCTCTCACTTCATCGGGTGGCACTGCAGGTAAGTTCACATTGAAGAGAGTGTCTTCGGGAAATTCCTCCCGTCCTAAGATTTCTCTCAAGATTACACGGACCACTGACTCCCAGCCCTCTAATTCTTCTGGTTGATCTCGAACGTATGAGATTGCAATCGCTGGAATTCCAATCACTGTCGCTTCCATCGCAGCTGCAACAGTTCCCGAATAGAGAACGTCTTCACCCATGTTTGGGCCATGATTCACCCCGGATAGGCAGACGTCTGGGTGACCAGAGAGAAGCCCATTGACCGCGAGGATCACACAGTCCGTCGGAGTTCCGTCAACCACATAGGAGTTGTCCGAGGTCAGACGTGCACGTAATGGGTGATGGAGAGTGAGGGAATTGCTAGTGGCACTCTGTTCTCGGTCAGGTGCGACAACAGTCACGGAACCCAATGTGCTTGCTGCACTAGCGAGTACACGAATCCCGCTAGCGAGATAACCGTCGTCGTTCGTGCAAAGAATATTCATCGCCAGCTTGTGCCGGTTAACTGTGACCGAGGGTTTCCTTTAACTCTAGCAGATCAGCCTTCAGGCCTTGCAACACCTCGGATCCAATTACGCCACGCCGTTCTTCTTCAAGTTTACCGCCCGCGCGTATTTCGAGAAGTTTCTTGTTCGCGCCCTCAATTGTGTATTTCTGCTCATAAAGAAGCCGTTTTACGAGCATAATGACTTCAATCTCTTTTGACCTAAAGACCCGATTCCCTGCCCGATTCTTGGTCGGTCTTAACACTTCAAATTGAGTTTCCCAATAACGAAGGACATGCGGCTTTAACCCTGTCAGGCCACAGACCTCACCGATGGAGTAGTACACCTTTTTGGTAACGGGCTCATTCATCCTCGCTCCTGGAGGTCTAGGAATCCGACTGCTCGTACTACTGCCATTCCTCAGATGTGGGCTCTCTGAGCATCAACATTTCTAGGGCATCTTCCGGCTTAACCGCATTATTCAGGACCCCGTAGACTTGTTCCACAATTGGCATTTCTACACCACAATTCTTCGCCAATTCATATACCGACTCAGTAGTCTTTACTCCCTCGGCTACCGCCTTCATGTCGGATAGAATTTCCTGCAGTGACTCTCCCTGTCCTAACCGGTATCCAACCGTGCGATTGCGACTCAGGTCCCCCGTGCAAGTCAACAAGAGGTCGCCCATCCCGGCCAATCCTGAGAAAGTAGCTCTGTCACTGCCCATCGCGACCCCAAGACGGGTTATCTCAGCCAAGCCACGAGTAATAACAGCAGCAATTGTATTGTGTCCGTATCCCAGTCCGGAGACAATTCCTGCTGCAAGTGCCACAACATTCTTAAGTGCGCCACCTAACTCCACGCCAACAATGTCTGTACTGGTGTAGATTCGAAAATAAGGGGTCTGGAAAATGTCCTGAGCCTTGTTAGCTGTCTCGGCTGTTCGACCAGCTATTACCACAGCCGTGGGAGCATGACTCGCGACCTCTTTCGCAAAACCTGGGCCAGAGAGCACACAAAAACGCTCCATACTTTGTTCCGGAAGAATCTGACCAAGCACTTCGTCCATTCTAAGAAGTGTTCCGTTTTCTATTCCCTTAGAGGCACTCACAACTAGAGCGTCCGCTGACACATTCGGAGCTGCCTCGGTCATCACCTCACGTACGACCTGGGCCGGACTAACGGAAAGGACTACCGAAGCTCCCTCCAGAGCCCTCGGGAGGTCGGTTTCCGCTCGAAGTGCGTCCGGTAGATCTATTCCCGGCAAATATCGATTCTGGTGAAATTCGTTGATACTATCTGCTACATCTGCTTCAAAAGACCACATTGTTACCGTGAGTTCATTTTTCTCGGCCAAAAGCATTCCTAGCGCGGTGCCCCAAGCACCTGCGCCAATCACAGCAACTCGGCAATTTTCGCTCACGCTACCTCGCTATGATCCTCAGCTTTAGCATCACCGCTCCACCTGAACCTACTCTCAGTACCAGCCAGAATCCGTCTGAGATTTGAGCGGTGAGCCCAGGTAACGAAAACTGCCAGTGCTAGTGAGAACCATATGAGCTCCTCTCCCCCTTGGTCAGGTGTAAGCGAGACAAAGATTGGAAGACTAACCGCAGCACCGATCGATCCTAATGCCACATAGCCGGTCGGAAATGTGAGTATGCACCATACTGCAAAGCATCCGAGAACAGCCCAAGGAGCGAGTGCTAATAGGACTCCAGCACTAGTAGCGACTCCCTTGCCTCCCTTGAATCCCACCCAGAATGAGAAAATGTGCCCGACAATCGCTGCTCCACCAAATGCAAGCGTCCAGCCAAAAGTTACATCAATCAATCCCGGGAAAAACCATACCGGGACAAACCCTTTTGCTACATCAACAACCATTACTGGGGCGGCCCAACCAGGGCCTACAATGCGAAAAACATTGGTCGCTCCAAGATTACCCGATCCGTGCTCCCGCAGGTCGATACCGCGCACCAGTCGAGAGATCCAGTAACTACTGGGCGTGGCCCCGAGCACATATGACAGCGCGAGCAAGGCGTAAGTCATTTTTCTCGACCAGTTCTGAAACGAAGACGAATCGGTGTCCCCATAAACCCCCAAGCTTTACGGAAACCACTTTCAAGGTAGCGAATGTAGGGCGCGGGTAAGGCGTTCGGATAGTTCGAGAAAATAGCAAAAGTCGGTGGGGCAATAGTTACTTGAGTTCCGTACTTCACCTTTACCCGACGCCCCCTATAAAGCGGAGGAGGTTGGCGTTTGAGCACGACCTCTAAAACTTCGTTGACCTCATGTGTTTCTATACGCCTACGTCTCTCTTCATGTACCTCAAGGATCAGGTCCAGGCACTTTCGAATTCTTTGCCCCGTTAACGCTGACGTAAAGAGCATAGGAATCCAGCGAAGGAAAGGAATACGCTCACGCATTTTCTTTTCGAATGCGGGCCCGGTCATCGTATCTTTCTCAACAAGATCCCACTTGTTCATAAGTAAAACGACTGCCTTACCTGCTTCCCAGGCCGTTCTTAGGATCTTGATATCCTGGGCATGCAGTTCCTGCTCACTCGCGTCAATCAGAACTACACATACATCAGCTGCGTGTACAACTCGATCAGTTCTGAGCGCGCTGTAATACTCCAGGTTGTCCTTCACTTTCGTCTGACGTCTGAGTCCCGCTGTGTCGACGAAGACAAGTGTCCGGTTGTGGTACCGAAATAGTGTATCTACCGGATCACGAGTTGTGCCCGGAATATCAGAAACGACAACCCTGTCTTCTCCGATCAACCGGTTCACTAAACTTGATTTACCCACATTGGGTTTCCCCACAACTGCTACCCGGATCAATGTCTCATCCTCTTGATCTACTGATGTCACTTCAGGAAGTGCTTCCACCACGAGGTCCAGGAGGTCTCCGGACCCCTTACCCGAAAGCGAACTAACCGGGATAGGCTCTCCCATACCTAGTGACCAGAACTCCAGATGTCGTTGGTCATTGGGGAGATTATCAATCTTATTTACTACCAAGAGCACCGGCTTTTGTGATTTACGCAGAACGTCAGCGAGTTTCTCGTCGAGAGGATGTACACCCTGATGTCCATCAACGAGGAAGAGGATTGCGTCAGATTCTGTGACAGCAGCAAACGCCTGTTCACGTACAGCTCTATCGAGCGGTTCGTCACTTCCCTCAATAACTCCCCCAGTATCAACAATGAAAAAATGTCGACCCGCCCAATCTGCAGCTGCAAAATTTCGATCTCTAGTTACGCCCGGCTGATCATCTACGATCGCAACACGACTTCCGATAACTCGGTTAAAGAAGGTTGATTTGCCAACGTTCGGACGACCGACGACCGCAAGGACTGGAAGCTGTCCGCTCATACTGACCTCAACGCTTCGGTTACCTCATGCCCAGTACAGATCAATGCTGGTGCAAGTGCCTTTTGGAACTCGTCCATTGGAACGTCATCAATAAAGATATCGTCAGAATTAAGAGCTTCAGCGGGTAGGACGACAAGATCTCCGGACTGCGTATTCTCTAGCGCATCAATGATGTCCCTTCCTCCGAGCAACCCAGCTATCGTGACCGTATCACCAAAGTAGCGATTCTCCACGTGCACTACTTCGACGCACGCTTCTGTTGCTGCCGCCAGCGCCGAGGCTCTCTCACCCAGAAATGGAGCCATAGACCCACCGGTCACCAATCGGATTCTGCGTCCTTCGAATTGAGGGATATCAGCCAACCCACGTTCAAACCCATCTACAAAACGTCGGATCGCACCAACTCCGTTCTCGTAAAGCGCACCGTCGTCGTAGTAGGAAGCATCCGGAAGTGGCAGGCCTGCAATCAAGTACATCTCATCAGCCGCATAACACCAACCGAACCCTCTGCCTTGATCTCCAAGCCGGCGGGCTTCATCAACCTGCCCTATCGCCGCGACCGCTCCTGAAGCCTGAAGTAGTCGTACAGGTCGGTTAACGTTGTAACGAGTCAAACCAACCGGCACGACTGAGAGAGATCGAATTGACGGTCCCAGTCCCCAGAGATCGGCTATCGTGCTATCAAGGTGTTCTCCGTCGTTCCAGCCCGGACACAAGACCACCTGTGTATGTACCTCAAGCCCACCTTCTATGAGTTCTCGCAACTGATCCATTATGAGACCGGCCCTCTCGCTAACTAAGAGACGTTCTCTTACCTCGGCCTCAGTTGCATGCACACTCACGTATAGCGGTGATATCCCCTGGTCTACCAGTCGTTGAAGGCCCTTTGGTCCAAGATTGGTTAGAGTGACATAACTCCCGTATGTGAATGAAAGTCGGAAGTCATCATCTCGCAGCCATAGCGTCTGTCTTGCGCCTTCAGGGTTTCCGTCGATAAAGCAGAAGACACACTTATTCGCGCACTCTCGGATCTGGTCTGGAGCGGGAACGATCCCAATGGCATTTCCCGGTTCCCGCTCGATTTCATAGAAGACCGTTTCCCCAACAGGAGACACGGTCTCCAGCTCGATCTCGGTATCAGCAAGAAGGAAAGTGAGGTCGATGCCATCACGCACGTGCTCACCGTTGATGCGCACGACTCGCGTTCCGATCTCAAGATTGAGCTCTTCCGCGATGCTTCCAGCTTCAATTTCGGCGATCCGAATCACAGACGTCCCACTGAGTGACGAGGGAAAAGCAGGGTGATAAGCCGAGAAAAGCTAACTAGCACATATCAGGCCTACAATTTTTATGCTTGACCTCCAGATGGCTTTCTAAGCAGGTTCATCTGCAGAGGAGAACGCAGAACTGCGGCTTATAGGGACCTTATGCCCACTGAACAGATCTCTGGAGCGATGTGTTGAAGCTCAATAGATCCCCACTTGAGTTAGCGGCAGTTCTTTCCCTCATAGGTCTCTCGGGTTGTGAAGAGATCGAACAGGTCCAAGACCGCTTCCGGGACATGACCCCCCACGAGGCCTACCAAGCCTCCCTATCTGATGCGGGACTCACCACCACGGCACTTGGGCGCGATTGGCTTCTTGCCGCACACCAAGCCGTCCAGACTCCCGTGGAAATATCTCTCCCGTTCCAGGAAAAGGGGTTCATAACACCTGAGCAGCCAAGTGCAGTAGCGTATCGTTTGACGATCGGTCGTGGGCAACGCCTTACTGCTGAGGTCTCTTTAACAAACGGAGAAGAGACACGCGTCTTTGTCGACTTCTTCCGAATGGCGGAAAACGAAGACGATCCACCGCGACCAATCCTCTCTACAGATTCGGTACCTGGGACATTCGAACACGAACCCTGGAGAGGCGGAGATTTTCTGCTGAGGCTGCAACCAGAACTCCTCAGAGGTGGCAACTATACCGTCACACTCCAGCTTGAAGCCCAACTCGCCTTCCCTGTAGAGGGATATGGAGTCCGCTCAATCCAGAGTGTGTTTGGAGCGGATAGAGATGCTGGGCGAAGAAGCCATGACGGAGTGGATATTTTTGCACGGAGAGGGACACCGGTACTCGCCACATCAGCCGGCCGAGTCAATCGTGTGCAGGTAACCAACTTGGGAGGCAAGGTCGTCTGGCTGCGTGATCCGATCAGAAACTCAAATATCTACTTCGCTCACTTGGACAGTCAGGCAGTAAGTCGCGGCCAAGAGGTAGAGATTGGAGATACGCTTGGGTTTGTCGGCAACACCGGGAACGCACGCACGACCCCTCCGCATTTGCATTTTGGGATTTATCGGCGTGGAGAAGGCCCAGTTAATCCCGACCCATTCCTGAGATCACCCCGTGGGACTATGGAAGAGCAAACCGCAGACCTGGGACAACTCGGGGAATGGGTCCGACTCTTGAACGACGGGATCCGCCTACGTGCAGCGCCAAGCCGGCGTGGGGAAGTCCTTCGAGAACTCGGTCA
Organism: Gemmatimonadales bacterium UBA7889; assembly: GCA_002501085.1. GTDB lineage: Bacteria > Gemmatimonadota > Gemmatimonadetes > Longimicrobiales > Gaopeijiaceae > UBA1142. The sequence continues at coordinate 571 of DLRL01000046.1, read as the reverse complement.
GTACACACCGCTGCGAGTACTCGCAGGATCCGGTGAGTATTTCCGAGTCAAACTCCCAGACGGTACATACGGATATGTGGCTTCCCGTCTTACAGAACCTGCGAATCTTCCGCTGGGCTCGGAAGTAGCAGCCAGAAACCAGACAATACTCTCCAGTCCTTCATATGCCGCATCTGTAATCACACAGCTCGATGCCGGCACAGAACTCCCAATTCTTGGCCGCTATGAGGGATACCTTTATGTGCTTACACCGAATGGGCACACAGGATGGATGGGGGACCAGCAACAACAGTAGGAACGCCCCTCTCTAGTGCCGCGTTAAGACGCGCTGCCGTATCCGACATACGACTACTCCGTTGTCACCCTTGGCCCAGTAGGCCTTAAGTGTTTGTTAAACCATTTCATAATGACCTTAGAGACTTCCATCTGTAGCTTGGGCTCACGAGGTCCGTGTGGGGTCCTGGGTAGCACGATCATTTCTGTAGGCACACCGAGGCGGCCCAAAGCCCTGTAGAACTCCTGGCCCTGCGTGAACGGAACTCTGAGATCATTCTCTCCATGAATTACCTGA
>DLRL01000027.1 GCA_002501085.1 Gemmatimonadales bacterium UBA7889 | reverse complement strand
CGATGGCAGCCGCTATGAAGATCCGGTGGAGATGGGCCGACGAATCCTGAGTGCCGCTAATCAAGCAGGTATCGGTACGACACTCCTCCCTGTGCTCTATCGCTCTTCGGATTTTGGTAATAGGCCACCAGCTCCAGAACAAAAACGCTTTGTAGCCGATGTCGATGACCTTGTCGATGACCTGGCTACGCTGCGGGACTTCACAGCGAAGAACCCACAATATCGGATCGGATTAGCTATTCATTCACTTCGAGCGGCTGCGCCCGAAGATATCGCCCACGCTGTCAGCTCATTCCGGGATATTGATAATGAGGGGCCAATTCATATTCACGTAGCGGAGCAAACGAGAGAAGTGAACGACTGCGTGGCCTGGTCGGGGGCGCGTCCAGTAGAGTGGCTCCTCACAAACGCACCGGTCGATAAACACTGGTGCACTATCCACGCGACCCACATGACAGCTAAAGAGGCAACCGCTCTCGCGGCTTCAGGGGCCGTGGTGGGACTTTGCCCGACTACCGAGGCAAATCTAGGTGATGGACTGTTTCCATTTGAGGATTATGCTGGTGGCAAAGGCAACTGGGGGGTGGGAACGGACTCCCACGTCAGTGTAAGCCCCATCGCCGAACTTCGGTTACTGGAATATGGGCAGAGAATCGCTCGGCAGGAGCGAAACATCGCAGCTGGAACTCAAGATCGATCTACGGGAAGAGCACTCCTTGAACATGCTTGGACCGGTGGGTCACAGGCGTCCGGGAGATCGACAGGGGGGCTCGAAGTAGACCAGCGCGCTGACATCCTTAGTCTCAATGAAAATCACCCTGCCCTCGTGGGACGAACGGATGATGAGATCCTCGATTCATGGATCTTCTCGGGCGAGAATACACCCGTTCAGGATGTTATGGTGGGCGGAAAATGGGTCATCCGTGATGGACATCACGAAAGAGAGGGAGACATCTTCAACAACTATGCGACAGTGCTGAGGCGACTTAGTACTTAGTTTCCCTGCTCCTGCACCTTCTGGATAGCGTTATGAAATGCCCTCCCCTAAGCTTCCCTGCTCAATTTCACTGGAATGCAGATAATCCATCCACTAATCCTGATACGAATATGACGACCTTCCATTTCCATCCGGAAATAAGGCGATCCAGTTTATTTACAATCTGGACGATCCTGGCCATGTCGACCTCTGCGCCCGTCTCCGCTCAGGAGATCATGCTGAAGTTGGGCTTCCAGGAGGGTAGTCAAATCGTCATGCAGATGACCAACCGCATGGAAATGTCGATGCCCGGTGGCTTCAGCTCACAAGTACTGGACCAGACAGTACGAATGCGCCAGACAGTTCAGAGTGTCGATCTGAGTGGAGATGCCACGCTTATGGTCACAACCGAGCATATGCGTATGGAAGGGATCGGCCCTGCTGGAAATCAGCTTTACGATTCAGACACTGGTGACATTCCCACTGACCCGGCGATTCTGGGGGCAGCAGCTATGGTGGGACAGAGTTATTCCATGGTCGTAGGACCGCACGGTACTGTGAAGTCAGTGCAAGGGATCGAAGAACTCGTTGAAGCCATGCGAACCTCCTTCCCGCCTGAAGCCGCACCGATGCTAGATGAAATGTTTAACGCTGACATCCTCATTGAAATTGCTCAGCAGGGCATACAGATACTTCCCACGGACCGAGTCAGTCCAGGCGACTCATGGCAAACCTCATCCACCATGCCCAATCCGCTTCTAGGGGAAGTGACCAATAACCTCACTTTCGTTCTCGACCAAGTAGAGGAGCGTGACGGAAAAACGGTAGCACTCCTTTCAAGCACCGGAGAGATCGTCGCTGATGCTCCTGACGGTCTGGAAGGACTACCAATGGAGATAGACGTAGATGCCGAGATGACCGGCTCACTGATCTTCGAACTAGATCGCGGCTTAGTACTCTCATCAATCACCACGAATAAGATGACGATGACCATGTCCGGACCAGATGGCGCATCGATGACCATGCCGATGAAGACTGTCACCAGTTTGGAGTTGGTCGAGTACATCCCTGGGGGTTAAGAATTGGCATATCGCGGGATCACGACCCATCCTAGATTCTGGCCTCCCCATCCCTAAAGAACAGTCTTAAAGGAGAGAATATATGACTTTGGTCATCTTTGAACTCGAAGCTAAAGAAGGTCGGATAGACGACCTAAAAGCTATGCTCAGAGAAGCCCTGCCAGATACCCGAGCATACCCAGGATGCTACGACCTTTCCGTATTCGCTGATCCAGATGGGAAAACCCTCCTGCTCGTCGAAGCCTGGGACTCCCAGGAGGCTTATGAGCGGTACTTCGCCTGGAGAGCGAATCCGGGTCCTGGCTTTGCATCGCTAGAAGATCTAGGGCCACTGGTCGAGGGTGAGCCGGCACCCCGATTCTTGGAGCCAGCCGGGCTGTAACTCAGAATTCTTGAGGTAATGGATTCAGTTAAGCCGCCTGAAACGGAGATGTACGACCCGTCCTGCATCTAGCTCAAATCCGGTAACCCCACTTCTTTCTCGAGAAAATCTAAAGGTCCAGTTACCGGCAACGAGTGTATCTCCTGAAATCCGCTGCAGTTCGCTTTCAGCGTTGGATCCCATGTGAACAACCAGGGACCCGTCTGTGTTCGTGAACTCATAATTCACGTCTAACTCCGGGCTGTAATACGTTCCGAGGTACGGGCTGGGATCACCTATTTCGCTTGGCTCTGTTCTTTCACGTCTGCCTTCAGTCTCAAGACTTAGCTCAGCGTCGCTGGCTTCCGCTTCAGCAATCAACTCTTGTAAGACAGTGACTGGATCTTTGCCACGAAGCTCTGCAATCTCGGCCAGTGACATCCCTACATAAGAAGGATTAGGCCCAAATGCTGCGATAAACATCCCCTCCGAGCGCACGCCTTCATCAAGTTCGGAGATCGCACCCAGGTGCTCGGCAAGCACGATATCAGCGACCTGAATGGCACGACCAGAAGGACTGGCATCTGCCCGATTACAGAGTGTGACGATACTGGTACTCTGAGAAGGAAAACGAAGCACGTCGGCCCGAAATCCCACCCAACTTCCGCCATGTCCAATTGTCGCCAGGCCGCGGTGTTCGCCATGAGTCTGGCCAAGTGCGTATGAGATTTCTTCTCCGGAGTTGAGCACTCCTCTCGTTTCAAGTATTGGGGTAAGGCCAGACCTGATCCCATCCTGTTCGAGCGCTGTAACCCAATGGACCATGTCATCGATCGAAGTATACACACCACCATCCCCAATCATATCGAGCGTTGTCATATTTGTTCGAAAACCATCTCCGCGAGGCGAATACCCGTCTGCCCTGAGTGGGACGATATGGTTATGGTCATCGTGGAAGTGTGAATGACTCATCTGCAGTGGCCTGAACAGAACCTCCTCTGCGTAATCCTTGAATGGCTTGCCCACTGCTCGTGCCACGGCCTCGGTTGCAAGCACATAGCCTGAATTGCTGTACAGGTACTCAGACCCTGATGAGAAATTAAGTTCCTCTTGTAGTGCTTGAACCTCGATGAGCTCAGCTACGGTATAGAAGTCATCACCCCGAAGTCCCTTCAGGCTCATTAGAGTGATGTAATCCCTCAATCCGCTGGTATGGTTTAACGTATGCCGTAGCGTGAGGGGTTCTCCGTAATCGGGTAATTCTGGAATCCATTTCTGGAGCGGATCCTCCAAATCGAGATATCCCTCGATCGCAGCTAGGGCAGCGACTGCCGCTGCAAACTGCTTCGAAACTGATCCGATTCTGAACACAGATGTGGTACTGATCGGGATATCGTGTTCGAGATTGGCCATACCATAGCCGCGTCCGTAAACAAGCTGACCGGATTGTACGACCCCAAGAGCGCATCCTGGAGTTTCGGAGTTGAAATCGGCGAAGACGTTATCGATGGCAGCTGTATCGAAATCCCCTTGTGCACAGGCAATCACGGGTAGCACAAAGAGCGCAGCTAACAGTCGGGTATACTTCCTAGCTCCGTGTTCCATCAATTGTATCCCCTTCGAAGTACACGCCCCGGTCGATTCCCAGTAACCCCTTCCGCGCTGTAAACACGAGCCCCGTTCACCCAAACTCCAACGATACCTACGGACGTCAAATTGGGCTCATCTGGTGTCGCCCGGTCTAGAACCGTCTCGGCATCGAAAAGCACGAGGTCGGCGAAATAGCCTTCTCTGATCTCACCTCGCTCCGAGAGTCCAGTATTTTCTGCCGCTAATGAACTCATCTTTCGGATCGCAGACTCAAGCGACAGTTCCCCACGCTCACGCACGTGTCGGGACAGTACGCGAGTAAAACTCCCGTAGCCGCGTGGATGGCGACCATTCAGACCTCCATCACTTGAGACATTCGTATAGGGCCAGGAAAGAAGTTCGGCTATATCGGTCTCCGTCATGCTCCTTGCTATGATGCTCTCACGACCATCGCTGGCTTCGGCTTCAGCAATCAATTCTAGGTAGACGGTGACTGCATCTTTGCCACGAAGCTCTGCGATCTCCGCTAGTGACATCCCGACATAAGAAGGATCAGCCCCAAACGCCGCGATAAACATCCCCTCCGGGGGCGCCAATTCTTCAAGTGCGAATGTGGCAGCCTCTCGCGTGAACTCTCGACCAGGGAAAAGAACTGTCATCGTTGACTGCCAAAACTCGTACGGATAGACGTCTGCCGTGACATTTATGCCCTCCTCTCTGGCCGCGTCGAGCATAGAAAGCACCCTGCCTGTTTGTCCCCACAAGCTCTTCATTGCGAGCTTCATGTGTGAGACCTGCACTGGGATACCTGTCTCCCGACCGATGTGCAGGAGTTCTTCCAGAGCTGAAAAGAATGCCCGGTCCTCGCTTCGCATATGGCTGATATAGCGTCCCCCGACAGAAGCAGCGCTACGAGCCAGCTCCACGACCTCATCTGTACTTGAGTAAATGCCCGGGTCGTACTCGAGACCGGTGGATAGCCCGAGCGCTCCTGATTCGAGCTCACTCTCAAGCAGTACCTTCATTTCCCCAATTTCTTCCAGGGTGGCTTCGCGCCGAAAATCATCGCCCATCACTCTTCTGCGAATAGAGTTGTGTCCCACGTACGCAGCTACATTCACGGCGACAGTTGCGGTTTCCATACTGGTAAAGAAGTCGGAGAGAGGCAGAGAGGAGCCACCGTCCTGACCCGCGATGATTGTAGTGATACCCTGACTGACAGCTGCAAGTGCGCCGCCCTCTTCGAGTCCACCATCGTGATGGCTATGTGTGTCGATGAAGCCAGGTGCGAGGACCAAATCTGTCGCGTCGATCTCAGTCTCTGCATCCGTCGGTGTCAAATCTCCAATCTCCAGAATCCGATCACCGCGAACACGAACATCAGCCATCCGCCCAGACTCACCCGTCCCATCAATCAGGTATGCATTTGTAAAGATCAGGTCAGAGGATACGCTTCCAGGCTGTGTGTCACATCCGCTCAGAAGGATGAGCACAGAGATACCTACTGTGGGCAGCACGTAAAGTCTCTTCATATTATATCTCTGTTCAATGTTTTCAGAGCTTCTAGCATTTTCGTCACACCTCCATTTCTAGCGTCTCGCCTGCCAGGCACTACTCGCGAAGCCGGTCAGGGCAGATCCAGCGATGAAGCCACCTGCTGCGATATACATCGGGCTTTCCGCGTCTTTCCCGTATCTGCGGGTCAACAAACCACGAATGATTAATGCAACAACTGCCGTCCAACCCGCAATCGGATTCAGGATCAATAACCCGGTAGCAAGCAAGACACCCAACTGCCGTGATGGACCTCCTATCCATTGAACCAGCGCTCCAGGGATCGCCCAAATAAGCAGCGACTTGGCAAGCAACGGATCCGCTCCTGCTGAGATCGTAGCTGCAACCACACGGTCGAGAGGTGGAATGAGATCTGCCTGGAAATAACTCTCATAAACCATCAGTACGAGCGCCCCGGCTACTCCGAACCCTATGAGTTCTGCCCAATACTGTTGCTTTCTCCCAGCACGTTCCCATTCCGGATCCCGACCCTTGCCTCGCAAGATCCAGCCAGCCTTGAGGTCATAGCCCATGTCGGCGAATGCCGGACCGGTCGATGAAACAAATCCCACGAGAAGAGCCAAAGGAATTTCCGGGAATCCAACTAAGATCCCGATCACCAAAAAAATCAATGCCGTCGCGAAGGCGGGAAACCAGCCAGCGTGCATCGCTGAAAGTCCAACGACGAGTTCCGAAGCCAGAGCTGCAAAAGCCGCGAATACGATGAACCCGAGAATCATGCCAACACTCATCTCGGAAGCCGCTCCACCTGATAGAAGTAGGCTGGCTGCTGCCAAAGCGAATGCCATAAAACCAACCATCAATACCCGGTTCGTGCGCGAAGGACGCGAACCCCTAGCTCCACTGCTGTCGCTTAGATTGCCTCTTACGATCATCACCACCTGAATGAGGGCAACGGCACCGGCTCCGATCATCAACCCATGAGGCATATATATCTCACTCAGGTCGACCCCTATTACTGATGGCGCGTAACCTCTGAGTAACAGGCCGACTGCAAACATGGAGAGTGCGTAGGCGTTCCCGATCCAGCAGACCCCAAAAACGTCCATCGGGATACCGAAGAACTGCCCGATCCCGCCCACAGAGCCGCCCGCTAAGAGGAGCCCTGCCCTCCGCCCTCCTTGGTCACCAGCGATCAGGACTTCAGCTGTAGCAACACCGGAAGGCCAAAGTCCTGAGGCAGGATAGGCCGGTGAATCAAAGATCCGATAAAGAATCGTTGCATCGATTACTAGCCCGGCAAATGCGCCTAAAAACATCGGGAGCACGAGATCTGGCCTACCCAGAACCCAAGGGATCCCTATCGGGAGCAGCAAAGCGTTCGCGCCCCCGAACGTTGCGCCCGATATGACTGTCTGTAAGAGGTTTTGGCGCTCTAGGCTACCGAATGGGCGGAACACCGCTAAGGGGATCCGGGCTAACGTCATCGCCACGACCGCACCGATTACCGAACTATTTGGTGTGATTCCAACACGGGTAAGAAGTTGGATGCCAATCACTCCACCTAGGACGGCCATCAGCAAGCCCAAGGCTAGGGTAGCTGGCTCGAAGATCGAGGGATGCTCCTTAGCGATCCTCGTTACCCGATCGTCTGGGAAGTCGTTCATACGATTTGCGAGATCCCGGCTCCGACGAGTCTACGAGCGAGCAGCACCGGTTTTCCAGTTAAGGCAGCGAGTGACGTCCGCTGTGCTTCCGTGTAGCCCATACAATGCATCACGATGACGTCGCAATCGCTTAGGGCTTGGGCCGCACCGGCAAGTTCATCTCCCTCATAAGGGGAGGCGGCAGCGAATCGCAGTTCCTGGTCCGATCTCGTCTTGTAGTGAAATTCTTGGCTCTGTTCTATTAGCGGAAGAAGGACACCAATACGATTTGCGCCGGCGCAAATCGCGTGCGTGCCGTGATCAACTAGATGCTGCGCATCGACAAAGAGGCCACCGAAATGAAGATCCGGAAATTCACCTGTACAGAGTAAAACAACGGCTAGATAGTCCCGGGGATCGATCCCATCTAGCATGTCCTGTAACCGATGCGCAATCCAGGATTTTCTGACGACCACCTGCCTGCCATCCCCGAGTCGAGTAACAAGACGATGCTCAGAGGCCTCGGGACGCAGTCCTTCAATCACTTCTTCGGGTTGACCATCCAGGGCCCCGAATTCCTGCACTTGGATCGTATCTGGAAGCCAACGTGTCAATTCCGGTAGGATGTCATTCCGCGGAGTCTGCCCTATGGTCAGGATAGCGAGGCTTAAATTCATGGCGGACAGCTTATGTCGTCCGAGGGCACTGTGTCCACGAAAGCCCCTATTACCTTGTGACGCTTAAGGGCCGCCGATATCCTCGCCTGATATTCAACCAGATAGCTACCAGATACCCTAAATGAGAGAAATCACCGAACGAGACCTCGAGTTACTGGCTACAGGAGCTTGGATCCTGGGCGCCGGCGGTGGCGGTGATCCCTATCACGCACTACTCGCGATGAAAAGGCTCTACTCTAGTGGAATAACTACATCACTCATGGATCCTGACGATCTTGCTGATGATGCCAGGATCGCTGTGGTTTCGACGATGGGTGCACCGTTAGTTGGAGAAGAACGGCTAACCGATCCCCGAGTGGCAGCCCGTGCTGTGCAAATGATGGAGGAGTACGTAGGGCACGGTTTTGATGCAGTTATGTCACTAGAAATTGGTGGAAGTAACTCTATACAACCATTTATGGTTGCAGCGTTTACAGGACTTCCCGTGTTAGATGCCGATACAATGGGAAGAGCGTACCCGGAAGCTCAGATGAGTAGCTTCGCGATCGGTGATCTTCGGCCGTACCCACTAACCTTAGCTGACCCAAGAGGGGTCGAGACCGTGGTATCCAAAGTACCGACTTGGAAATGGATGGAACGCATCAGTCGAAAGATCTGTACCGAAGTGGGTTCAACCGCAGCAACGTGCAAGGCGCCTCGCACCGGTCGTGAGGTGAAGGAGTGGGGCATACTCCGGACGGTTTCCCAGGCCATAGGCATAGGACGCGCAGTACATGAAGCGCGTCAGTCGAAAGAGAATCCGGTCCAAGCTGTGGTCGACTGCGAGGATGGACGCATCCTGTTTGAGGGAAAAATCGTTGAAGTCAATCGGAGAACCACTGAAGGGTTCCTCCGTGGAAACTTAGAATTGGAGGGCCTTGAGGCAGACAAGGGTCATAAGATGAAACTCGACTTCCAAAACGAATTCAGCATCGGTTGGATCGACGAGGAACCGAGAGTCATGGTGCCCGATATCATCACCGTTCTGGATTCAACGACCGGTGAGGCAATTGGAACAGAAGCCATCCGCTACGGTCAGCGTGTTCAAATTCTTGTGCTTAGAGCCCCCGAAATCCAAACAACACCCAAGGGACTCGAGCACGTAGGGCCTCGTGCATTTGGATATGACCTCGACTTCAAATCTGTCTTTGCTGAGGGCCAAGAAACGTGAGGCGCATTGGGGTCGATGTAGGTGGCACAAATACCGACGCTGTGCTGGTGGATACGAATCGTGTGCTCGCTGCAGTAAAGAAACCGACGAGCGAAGATGTGACGTCTGGTATCGTCTCTGCCTTAACTGCCCTGCTCGATGAATTGGAAGGTGAGGCTGGACCCCTCGATGCCGTTGTCATCGGAACAACGCACTTCACGAATGCAGTCGTCCAACGCCGTGACCTAGAACACATCGGTGCACTCCGGATTGGGCTACCCAGCGGTGCAGCACTTCCACCATTCGCGGATTGGCCGAGAGGCTTAGGTGACCACGTACGCGGTAGCGTCGTGATGGTGGAAGGTGGCCATGAGTATGATGGCCGCCCTTTCATGCCCCTGAACGAATCTGATATTCGCCAAGCTGCCAAGAGATTCCGAGATGAGGGAATCGACTCGGTGGCCATTGTTGCTGTCTTCTCCCCACTCACCTCGGAATGTGAAGAACGCGCCGCCGAAATCCTTCGTGAAGTGAGTCCTGACATAAAGCTGACACTTTCCCATAACTTGGGGCGCGTAGGGCTACTTGAACGTGAAAACGCGGCTTTACTGAATGCCGGTCTTCGCCGACTCGCACAGTCCACAACCCTTGCCTTTACTGAAGCTTTGGACACGAGTGGTATTGAAGCGCCCCTCTATTTGACTCAGAACGATGGAACCGTAATGCGGGCTGATCAGGCTGAGGCCTTTCCGGTGTATTCGTTCTCTTCCGGACCAACGAATAGCATGAGAGGCGCAGCCCATCTTTCAGGGCTCAACGACGCGATGGTCGTAGATGTGGGGGGCACAACCACAGACATCGGCCACCTCAAGGCGGGCTTTCCTAGGGAAGCGAACACGGTAGTCGAGATCGGTGGTGTACGAACCTTATTTCGTATGCCGGATCTGCTCTCGATCGGGTTAGGTGGTGGCTCACTTGTCGACACCGAACATCACACAGTAGGACCAGTAAGCGTTGGATATGGCCTTACTACTGAAGCTCTTGTATTCGGAGGCAGCCAGCTTACAGCAACAGACGTAGGTGTCGCTGCCGGGCTAAGTCAAATCGGATCCTCTCCACCATCAATACATTCTGTAGATGAAGGAGTTATCAGCTGGGCAATCGATAGAATCCATGAAATGATTGAAACGAATGTCGATCGTATGAAAGTAGACGCAGCCCCTCTTCCTCTTCTCGCCGTCGGTGGTGGTGCGTTCCTGGTGCCTGATTCGATTCCCGGCATCAGTGAGGTGATCAGACTTGAGCACGGCTCGGTCGCTAACGCCGTCGGTGCGGCGATCGCACAAGTGAGTGGCGAAGTCGATCAAGTCTTCAGTGGTCTCGGACGAGAAGAAGCTTTGGAAAGAGCTTCTAGCATTGCCCGCGATCGGGCGATCGCAGCAGGAGCGGATAGTGAAAACCTGCGTGTGGTGGATCTTGAAGACCTCCCTCTTTCATACCTGCCTGGTGATGCTCGTCGAGTACGAGTGAAGGTCGTCGGAGAGACCGTGTCGAGCTAAAGCCTGATTTGTGGCAGCTACCTAGCCCGGTGAAGCCTCACCATTGCGCCTAATCTGCGCACCACCCGATGTTTCAGGCACAGGGGGCAAAGCATCTGTGCGCCTTCAAGGCATACTCCTATTACCCAGAGGTATCATGAGGAAAATTCTTCCGGTGTTATCAATTCTTACTATTACCGCCTGTGCTCCAGCAAGCGATGGTAACTCCCAGTCGATGGCGATGCCTGACGAAGCAACCATCGTGGCAGCGCTAGACACTGCAGTAGAACTATTTCTCACCTCTTGGAACGCTGGGGATGCTGACGCCCTCTCTACTCGCTACACAGAAGATGCAGTCAGTTTCTTAGAGTCACGGCCTGAGCCGATTTACGGGCAGAACGCTATCCGCACTCATTTTGAGGCCATACTTGGTCCAGATGGTTCTGATTATCAAACGACTCAAACTGCAGTCAGGCTAGGCCATGAAATATTGGGGCCTGACCTAGTAGCCGCGTATGGTACCTGGGAAACAGTGTACCCTGACGGCGTTATGACTCAAAATGGGTTTTGGTCTACAGTTGAACGCATCACGGACGGTGTAGCTCAAATCATCCTGCACACAGCAGGCGCATACGGCGAGATGAACTAGCTGCAAGCACGTATTTGGCAGAACTAAGAAAGGGGTCTTGGTCATATGAGCGGCCAGGACCCCTTCTGTCTATTTAGCGATCTACTTCGCACAAAAAACAGTTGTACGATGAGGAGCGTCAGAGCTGTAATGCCCGGGGAGGTTTTTTGAATTCTTTATCAAGAAGAAAAACACAGCCCAGCGTGACAACAATCGATCCGAGGACAACCAAAACATAGTTCGTCCATCCCCCAAGAACTTCTGCGTACGACATGTCTATCGCTTCCTCTACATCTATGAAATAGCTCTCGGCAAAAGCCGTAAGATTGAACGAAGCATGGATGAGAATGGTGGCCAAGACACTTCGGGTATGGACATAGACCCAACCCATAAAGCCACCCACGAGCGCACCTCCAACAAACTGTGCGGGATTGAGATGGACTAGACCAAACAGCAGGCTGGATACGATTACAGCTTTAGTAGGAGAATAGATTCTCAGGAGCCCATCTAACATGATCCCCCGGAAGATCAGTTCTTCTAGAATCGGCGCAGCAATCACCAGGGCTATGAACATCAAAAGCCCCTGATCGCTGCCCATCTCCAGGACCATTTCACGTATCATCTCACGGAAAAAGTCCGTCATTGGAACCAACTCAATGAGAGGACCTGCGATGCCCAGATTCAGTGGTATGGCAACGAGTACGATCAAGGGAATGATTCGTGGATTTTCAATCGAGAGATTGAACGAACCGATGTTGGTCTTCTTCTTCCTTATATGATAGACGATCCAACACGGGATGCCGGTACCCAGTAGTGCGGATATAAGAATCTGAGCACCGGAGCTCATATCACTAAAATCGAGACCGAATAGCAGTGGGGCGAATACCAGTGCGGGGACCAAAAACAGGAGCGTTCCGATCATGATCCCAAGAATCCCCCAACTCTGAGCTATGCTCGGATAGTTCTCTGCCAGGTACCCACAGTGTGAACAGGGTTCCGCTCTCGTCGAGACGTTACCCCCGCATTCTAAACACTGTACGATTGCCATCCTCTGAGTTCGGTCGAGTTCAGTTAGGGATCAAAACGCCGGTCTATAACAAAAACTTTTACCGATTCTCTATCGACGCCGTCTCCCTCCATAGCTTCTGCAGACTCCGGAGAACCCAGGACCTCAAAGAAGGCATCTAGATCATCCGCATGAAATACGCACGCAACGTAATCCTCATCCGTTGAACCCAAATCAACCCTGCTAATTGTCTGTTTGAGAAAAAGATCGCCGTGGGTCCTGAATTTTTCTTCCCACTCTGCGACATCATCGACCTGCGCTGTAACTACGACCATCGACATCTAAATGACCTCCGTTCTAGGGGATCTCAAGCTTCAGGACGGCGAAGCTATGGCACTACCTAATCTAAGAACAAGAAGACCGAGGTCCGTTCTTGGATAGCCTATTCTTCGAGTGGATCAGGCCCGTAACTGTTTGGCCCCTCAATCCCTGGCCTAAAGCAGCAAGGGATCATCAGATACAGCGTGTAGATAAGCGCTAAGATCCCCGTAACCATTGCTGCCATCAGCCCCGGTGTAACCACATCAGATCCCGTTCTATTGAAAAGAAAGAGAGCGATTGCAACGGCCCAGACACCATACATACCACCGACATGCTTGGCATTGATTTCCAAGTCATGGAGACGTTTGACTACACCAGCGACCCCCGGCCAAAACGTCAACAGCAACTGAGCACTTTCCCACGGACCACCAAGTTCTGAAAGGCTGCCCGGTACTCCATACAGAGCCGTATCAATTGAGCTCGCTAGGAACCGGGTGACTGCAATCGGTAGGAAAAACCACAGCAAGAAGGTCCTTTTCGAGATACGTCCCTGAAGAGATGTATAGAGGGTCCAAAGATTTGTTTTTCCCATAACCTATGCTCTCTAGAAAGGGCTAGCTTGCATCCATCGGAATCTGAATGCCTTCTCGTTTGGCGATCCCTCGAGCGAGTTCATAACCCGCATCAGCGTGCCGTGCTACCCCGATCCCTGGATCGTTGGTCAGCACACGCTCGATTCTCTCCGCCATTTCCGCTGTGCCGTCAGCGACAAGCACTTGGCCGGCATGAAGCGAGTTCCCGATACCGACTCCTCCACCGTGGTGAAACGACACCCAACTTGCTCCCGAAGCTGTATTGAGAAGTGCATTAAGAATCGGCCAATCAGCTACAGCATCAGTGCCGTCCTTCATCGCTTCGGTTTCTCGGTTGGGAGATGCCACGGATCCGGTATCCAGATGGTCACGGCCAATCACGATTGGTGCGCTAATCTCGCCCGTGCCCACCAGTTCGTTCATCGCAACACCAAAGCGTGCTCGCGCTCCCTGTCCTAGCCAGCAGATCCGAGCAGGCAGCCCCTGAAAGGTGACCCTTTCTTGTGCCATCTTGATCCAGCGACACAGGTGCTCGTCTTCAGGAAACATCTCGAGCACCAGTTCATCTGTGCGATAGATATCGTTCGGGTCACCTGAAAGTGCTACCCATCTAAACGGGCCCTTACCTTCGCAAAAGAGGTCCCTGATATATGCAGGCACAAAACCCGGATACGCGAATGCATTTTCAAAGCCCGCGTCCTGTGCATAGCCCCGCAAGTTGTTTCCATAGTCCACTGCGATCGCACCCGCATCTTGTAGGGCCACGATCGCTTCGCAGTGCACCCGCATAGAGTCCATCGAACGCCGCACGTACTCACTCGGATCAGACTCTCTCAATACCGCTGCCTCAGCAACTGAAAGCCCAGCCGGTACATAGCCATTAAGCGGATCATGTGCCGAAGTCTGGTCTGTTACGACATCCGGAGTCACACCTCGCTCGACAAGGATCGGGAGCACTTCAGCACAATTACCAACGAGCCCTATGGAAAGAGCAATACCAGATGACGTGGCTTCTTCGACCCAACCCAAAGCCTCGTCGATGTCATCGGTCATTCGGTCGCAGTAATCGGTATCAAGCCGGCGTTGAATCCGATCAGGATCGACTTCGACACACAGCAGTACACCTTCATTCATGGTCGCTGCGAGAGGCTGAGCGCCACCCATTCCTCCCATTCCGCCGGTGAGCACCCAACGCCCTTTCAAGGAAGCGTGAAAGTGCTTTTGCGCAAGGACACCGAACGTCTCGTACGTGCCTTGTAAAATCCCCTGTGTCCCGATGTAGATCCAAGAACCAGCCGTCATTTGCCCGTACATCATGAGGCCCTTGCGATCCAATTCCTGGAAGTGCTCCCACGTGGCCCAACGGCCGACAAGGTTCGCATTCGCGATCAGAACGCGTGGGGCATGTTCATGTGTACGAAAGACACCCACGGGTTTGCCCGACTGAATCAAGAGCGTCTCATCCGCTTCAAGAGTCTTGAGACTCCGAACGATGGCATCGAACGCTTCCCAACTACGTGCAGCTTTGCCAGTTCCGCCGTACACGATCAAGGCGTCCGGCTGCTCGGCAACCTCAGGATCGAGGTTATTCATGATCATCCGAAGAGCAGCCTCCTGAGCCCATCCTTTGCAGGAAACCTCAGTGCCCCGAGGAGCTCTCACACTACGAATACCGAGATCTGTCATCCGGCCATCTCTTCAGTAATACGTGAGAGGTCACCGTAGCGCACGAGGTTGGTGAGTGCATCTAAATCAGGCCCGAGAGACCGATCATGTTCAAGTTCGCTCACAACTGTCCGAATCCTTTGGTGAGCTATCTCCACACCGCGGCCTCCCATGAGAGGACGCCGGTAGTCAATTCCCTGAGCGGCACACATCAGTTCGGTTGCTAATACCTGCTCAAGCAATCCCACAGCTCGCTTCGCCTTTCGCGCTGCACCCAGTCCCATAGACACATGATCTTCCTGATTCGCGCTCGTCGTGACCGAGTCAACACTCGCCGGATGTGCGAGAATTCTGAGTTCGCTCAAGAGATCCACGGCGGTTACCTGGGCAATCATAAAGCCGCTTTCGACACCAGGCCGTTTCGCTAAGAACGCCGGCAACCCTATGGAAAGATCAGGGTTGAGCATTCGCTCAATTCTACGCTCCGAAATCGCCGCTAGATCAGTGACTGCGATAGTCAGTAGATCCAAAGCTTGCGCTACAATTTGAGCATGAAAATTCCCGCCACTCACGACCACCTCGACTGAGGGAAAAACGAGTGGGTTGTCCGTAGCACTATTCGCTTCTACTTCGAGTATACCACGGACGTATCCAAAAGCTTCTCTCGCAGCTCCATGTACTTGAGGCATACACCTAAGTGAGTACGCGTCCTGCACACGAGGATCATCTTCTTGGTGAGATGCGCGGATCTCTGAATCAACCAACAGCGTGCGCAATCTTGAAGCGGAGATCCCCTGCCCTTTGTGTGGGCGAGCTTCATGAATTTCTTTTCGGAACGGTTCCGGGGTACCCAGCAGAGCCTCTAAAGACATCGCACCGGCTACTTCGGTCACCTCCACAGCACGCTCGGCTGCCTTCAGCGCTAGAAGTCCGAGGCCGGTCGTTGCCTGTGTTCCATTGATCAGGGCCAATCCCTCTTTAGATCCTAGCGTAAGCGGAGCAATCCCTTCCGTCGCCATAGCTATTTCGACTGATTGTTCATCACCGGAATACTCTGCGAGACCTTCTCCCAATAATCCAAGCGCTACATGGGCCAAGGGAGCCAGATCACCACTTGCACCTACAGAACCGAACTCAGGCACACGTGGATGGATCCCGGCATTGAGTAACTGCAATAACTGTTCAACAACCAGCACTCGGCATCCTGAATTCCCTCGAGCAAGCGCATTTGCGCGAAGCAGCATTAATGCCCGTACTGAAGCGCGATCCATCGCTGACCCAACGCCAGAGGCGTGGCTCCTCACAAGATTCCTTTGAAGAGCCTCTCGCTCATCAGGAGCAACTGCCACGTCTGCTAGTCGACCGAATCCGGTTGTTACGCCATAGACGGGCTCACCCGTCTCAACCAACTCCTCGATGAATTTGCGTGAAGCCACCATTCGCTCAGCTGCCTCATCGCTTAAGCGAACACGGACGGATAAGTCCAAGGCCACGCGCTCGACGTCTTCGAGGGTTAGCGTAAATCCATCAAGAACTACTTCACTAGCGAGTGCCAATCCCTACCTCCTCTCTGCCAGCTTTGAGTCGAATTCTTCTTGAGTCATCGTTAATTCTTTTGCCTCCCAAAACTTCTCCAGCTCCACCCCAAGGCCGTCCGCCAAGCGGTTCACATAGTTGTAGTAAGATACAACTTGGCAAAGGTCCAGGATCGCAGTTTCGTCGAACCCGGATGAACGCAAAGTGGAGACATCGGCTTCCGTAACACCGTGCGGTGTGAGCGTGAGCTTTACCGCGTAGTCAAGCATCGCCCGATCTTCAGGGGTTAATTCTGCCTCTGTATAGTCCCGAGCCAGTGCGCGCGGGATCTCGGCTGAACCAAGCAGCGTACGGAGGCCCGCTCCGTGGTGGTTGATTCAGTAAAAGCATCCATTCACCGCGCTTACTGTGACTGCAACCATTTCACGTTGGATCCGACTCAAAGGAGATGGACCCCGCATCAGATGTGAATAAAGCTCGATATGATCCTTCATCGAACGAGGGTTCAGTGAGTGAACCCTGATAATGTTGTCCAATATCCCGTCGCTATCCCGGAATTTTTCGTAGAGCTCAGCGAGAAGACCCTCTGCTTCGTCATACGGGACGTAGGGGATATGGGCCATGAAAGGTTCGAGTGAGGGATTAGGGTTCGAAGATTATTAGCGTTAAGCCACCAAAGGAGTGGCAACATGTCAGAGAACGGCTTAAGCAAGCAAGCCACACACGATACCTAGAACAGCTTCCTGGACTTAGGCCGTCACCTCGGCAATCGCGTCAATTGCGTAGTCCACATCCGCGAGCGTGTTATAAATGTGGGGCGAGAGTCGAATTCCATCGAATTCGCCGCCACGACCAGCACCACCGACACGGTGTTCAGAATAAAGTGTCTGATAGGCTGCGCTCATGTCAGCGCCTGGTACCCGAAAGACCATGACCCCAGAACTTGTTTCATCTCCCATCGGCGTGTGGAACTCAACCGTCGGGATGCGTTCCCTGAGCCCAGCCTTGAGAGCCCGTGTGATTTCTAAAAGCCGAGCCTCGATCACATCGGCACCAATTCTCTCGTGGAACACCACCGTTTTTTCGATCGCCGCCACGCACGCATCATCTCTTTGGCCCAAAGATTCGTATTTCCGCGCTCCGCCCTCCAGCGCCCGTGACCATCCCACGCCAACATCCGAAGCCCTCAGACGATCAATCGTTTCCGCTCGGACATAAAGAATTCCGGCCTCTTTCGGCCCCATTAGCCATTTATGGCTGCTCGCCGTATAGAAGTCGCATCCTATCTCATGCACATCAATGTTCAGGGCCCCACATGATTGAGCACCGTCCAGCAGGGTTAGGATCCCCCGAGAACGAGCAAGGCCACATAGCTCTGCGGCTGGAATACGAACACCGGTTGCGTTCGATACATGACTGAAAGCAAGTGCTTTTGTCCTATTCGTTATTGCATCCTGAAACGCATCGATGAGCTCCCCAGGAGATTCTGACGCCGGAGGTGTTGAAATCCGGCGAACTTCAAAACCCTCTACGCTAGCCCGTTCGTCCCATGAGGTTGAGTTCGTTGGATGATTTTGGTCCCAGAGTAAGACTTCATCACCAGCGGTCAGCTCGAGCCCCGATACCACCGTGTTATTTCCCTCGGAAGTGTTACGTGTTAGCGCGATTTCTTCCGGATCAGCTCCGATATGGCGCGCTACTGCCTCTCGGCTGGCCTCTTGCAAGGATGAGAACTTTGCGCGGTTCTGGAACGAAGCATCGGCGTCCACATCCCGGGTCCATTCAAAAACAGCCTCCTGAACCACAAACGGAGAAGGACAAAGGTTAGCCGCGTTCATTAATACGAGCCCAGGGCTGAGCGGAAAACTTTCCTTTACCAGACCCCAGTAGGCTTCATCTAGTACCGCCCCATGACCTTTGGGCGGGAGAAGCACCCTACCCGGGGTCATAGCGTTGGCAGGAGTTGCAGCAAATAGGGCGCCCGCACCGAAGGCGTGACTGATAAACGTGCGGCGGTCAGGGTGTGTCATGATGCAGGCCCTGTGCTATGAGTAATTCGTCATGTACTGCTTAGTGCTGAGTTAATCCCCGATTCTTGCTGAGAATCCGGGGGAAGCGAAGGTGATCTCGGAGATCGCCTTGATGCTTCGCGCCCCGTACCGAAACGGCATGACCAACCGGATTGGTGCTCCGTTGACGGGCGGAAGAGGTTCATCGTTCATCATCCAAGCGAGCATGACTTGAGGATGGCGCAGCGTCGGCATCTCCTCATCGATATAGTAGCCATCATGTGAGATCAGCCGGCAATAGTGTGCGGGTTCTCCCACACCGATCATGTCTGCGAAATCACTGAATCTCACTCCCGTCCATTTGACGATACCCGTCGGCTGAGGCGCACCACACTGCAGTAGTGTGATCATCGAATGACGAGGCAAAGCTTCAAGATCACTGAATTTCAGGGTGCCACTCATCTTCGCTAGACCACGCGAATCAAGTTTGATCCTAAGATTGTTGTAATCGTAATCGATATCCGCTGGGGGCTGACGTCTATCAGATGAAAAACGCCAGATTGTTCCTACCAGTTCCCCGGCGGCACTCTCTGGGTGCTCTGGGGCTGACCCGTCTGAGTTGAGCGGTAATTCAGCTCGAACCCTAAGGTCTCCCTCGACGAGTTGATCTGGCCACTCCTGTTCGGGTGCCGTTTGGCCTAAGACATTCTCTGGATTCACTACGCCCATGGACAAACCGGCCACAGCTGAACCAGAAACCTTGATCGCATCTCGTCGCGACAGCGTCATACTGCTACCCCCTTGTCAATAAACCTTAGCTCTTCCCTCGACCGGTGGTGAGAGAAGCCTTCCCGTTGATTACTAGTTTGGACAGGCTGGATACATAATCGTTTGGCCGAAGCTGATCCAATCACCGCACCGTTCACCCGAGCTCCAGCTTCCTCGTTCCGCTAACCATCCACGCACCCAATATGCCTCATAGGGCCCATCCCACTCACCTTCTCGGTAGCTGCCCTTATCTGCTAGTTGTTCATTCTTGAAGTACGTCTCCGTCGGACCCTCAAGAAGGCCTGCACTGTAGGTCTCAGTCATCCTGACACGGCCGCTGAGATAGAAGTACTCGTAGCGACCATCCTTTTTTCCATCCTCGAGAACCCCACTTTCGCTAATCATCCCTTCTTCGAATCTCGCAAAAACAGCACCGGTGTAGGGCCCCCGGGTTTCCGGATCTAAGTAGACGTTCCCACGTCGCATTAAGTCATCAAGATCCTTCGATGACTGAGCATACACGTCTGCGGCTCCTATTAAGCTGAAGCTTATCAGAAACAACGCCATTCTCTTCATTAAGTTAGCCTTACCCTGCAAGTCTAAGTTTACGGAGCAGATCCATTATAGACGCCCTCCTGTGCCCAGGGTCAAGCCCTTTCTGACAGATTCAACCACCTTAGTTCGGCCAGACCACGCCTTGATCTTCTGCTCTGACCGTTCCGAGGCCTCGGAAGACGAACTTCTGCAACCTCTTTCCCTCGTAAGTCTCTGTCGTATAGATGTTGCCTTCGGAATCAGTCGCGATGCTGTGTACGCCAATGAATTGGCCAGGTTGGCGACCGCCATCCCCGAAAGTCGTCAGGACCTCAAGCGTCTCTCTGTCCAGGATGTGCACCTTTTTGTTCGAGCCATCCGCCAAATAAAGGAACCGCTGCTCTGAATCACGGGAAAGCGCGATATCCCAGGCTGACCCAGATCCAAGTGTTTCAGTCGCTACGAAAGCCTCCCTCACAAATGTTCCGTCTCGCATGAATACCTGGATCCGATCGCTGGCACGGTCGCAAGCGTACACGAGACCGTCATCTGATATCTCAGCACAGTGCAGCGGGCTACGGAATTGCTGAGCCGGAGGATCCTCAGGGCGGTACGGAGGAACAGGTGCATCATCCGGCCGGTTTCCGTATGCACCCCAATAGCGCTTCAGTGCCCCAGTCTGGATATCAAGGACCGCAACACGCTTGTTGCCGTACCCATCCGCGACGAAAACTTCATCTCCGTCTGGGTCAATCGAGACTTCGGCCACTCTACCAAAGTTTTCCGGATCATTGCTGCCTGTGCCAACGCCCGGTCGACCCAGTTGCAGTAGGAAGTTGCCGTCACGTGTGAATTTCAGGATGTGCCCATCATCAGGACCATTACCTCCGATCCAGACGTTGTCCATGTGATCGACCGTGATCCCGTGGTTCGATGATGGCCAATCATATCCGTCACCAGGGCCGCCCCACCAGCCGACCAGGTTTCCTTCCGAATCAAACTCCAGAACCGGGGGGGCCGGAGCACAGCACTCTGCCGAAGCTGGTTCATGAAGCACGTTGAGTTCGGTTCTCTCATCGATCGTAGCTTGTCGATGAATGATCCATACATGGTCTCGAGAATCTACAGATACACCGATCGTTGATCCGATGACCCAATGATTTGGGAGTGGCTTAGGCCATAGCGGGTTAACCTCAAATACTGGGACCTGGACCCCGCTAACTTCTTGCTCACTAATCTGATCAGCACACGCGGCCAAGAATCCTAGGAGCCCGAAAAATGCGGTCCCAACCCCCAGCTTCAACGAATACATAAGTGATGTGCTGCTCATAATAGGCTCTCCCCTCAAAATACTTTATCGGACTCTTCTTCCTTCCTAGTGCTGACGCCAGCTCAAGGCGTGTGCTATATTTCCGGTCCACTGAATAGAGACAGACTAGATAGAACGAAAGTGCGGAACAGGACCGTATTAGCAAGCATTAGCTGAATCCATCGCTAGCCCAGAGTGTATTACAGTCTGATATGTTTCGGTCACAGTCTTTTTCAGCATTAATTAGAACCGAGGAGCTTTTGTGAGTCCTACGGTGACACGGTTGGATCCCCATGAACGCCTCGACGGCGTCCTCCCGGAGATTGAGATTGCGGCGCTCACACCCGTGATCGAGGAAATCGACGAGCTTAAACGGGCCCGTAATGCTGTCGTG
The DNA here is from genome assembly GCA_002501085.1 of Gemmatimonadales bacterium UBA7889. Taxonomy (GTDB): domain Bacteria; phylum Gemmatimonadota; class Gemmatimonadetes; order Longimicrobiales; family Gaopeijiaceae; genus UBA1142. The sequence goes on along the minus strand of DLRL01000027.1, from coordinate 3,602 downwards.
TTGGCGCATAACTATATGACGCCAGACATCTATCATGGTGTCTCAGACATGAAAGGGGATTCTCTTGCCCTTGCCCGTCTGGCCAAAAAGACCGACGCGGAAGTCATCTTGATGGCTGGCGTACATTTCATGGCCGAAACCGCAAAGATCGTGAATGAGTGCAAGACGGTGCTCATCCCCGATATGGAAGCCGGTTGTTCACTGGCTGAGGCGATCACTGGTGCTGATGTCCGTTTGCTACGTGAAAGGTACCCAGGGGTGCCGGTCGTCACGTACGTGAACACTTCCGCCGAGGTAAAGGCCGAGTCTGATATCTGCTGTACTTCAGGCAACGCGGTCCAGGTCGTTGAATCCTTGGGCGCTGACCGCGTGATCTTTCTACCTGACCGATTCCTCGGCCAATGGGTCGCCAGCCAAACCGACATAGATATCATAGTCTGGGAAGGTTCGTGTATGGTACACGAGCGATTCTCTGGGGAAGAACTACATGTCTACCATGACATGCACCCAGGCATTCAAATCATCGCACATCCAGAGTGTCCGCCAGATGTCCTTGAAGAAGCAGATTTCGTTGGATCCACCTCAGGGATGATTCAGTGGGTGGAGACCGAGCAACCAAGACAGGTGGTCATGGTTACCGAATGCTCGATGAGCGATAACGTCGCAGCTGAGTTTCCAGAAATTAAGTTTACCCAGCCCTGTAACCTGTGTCCTCACATGAAACGCATCACGCTCACAGGCATCAGAGACAGCCTGCGCGACATGCAGCATGAGGTCACCGTAGATCCGACCGTAGCTGAACGCGCACGCGCCTCGGTCGAGCGGATGTTGGAGGTCCGCGCCTGACCGACCCCACGGACGCGGATCGCTTTCTTCGCCTGGCTCTCGAGGAAGATCTAGGAGACGCTGGAGATATCACCTCAAGAGCGGTTGTCCCCGAAGAGACGACCGCTCAAGCACATGTCGTCGCTCGTGCACCCGGAACCATCGCCGGACTTGAAGTGATGCTCCGCACATTTACCATCGTCGATCCTGAAGTGCATACGGAATCCCTTGTTCAGGATGGGGCGCTTGTTGAGGCAGGCTCGCTGCTCGCGATCGTAACTGGATCAGCCCGCTCATTGCTGGCCGCAGAGCGCGTGGCATTGAACTTGTTAGGGCAACTCAGTGGGGTCGCGACAGCTACACGCGAACTTGTTGATCAAATTGCAGGTACGAGTGCCATCCTAGTCGATACAAGGAAGACAGTCCCAGGGCTTAGGGCATTACAGAAAGCATCAGTTCAGGCCGGCGGAGGACAAAACCACCGAATGGGGCTGTATGACGCCGTATTGATCAAAGACAATCACATCGCTGTAGCTGGATCACCTGAAGCGGCAGTCAAGCAAGCTCGCGACGCGGTTGGACCCGGCACCAGTATCGAAATCGAAGTTGAATCAACAGAACAACTTGAGGCTGCAATCGCTGCAGGAGCAGACATCGTCATGCTCGATAATATGAGCGTGAACGAAATGCGAGAGGCCGTACTCATAACTGACGGACGGTGCCGTACTGAAGCCTCAGGCGGCATCACGATTGCGACCGTCCGTGAAGTCGCGAAGACCGGTGTAGACATGATTTCCGTCGGCTGGATTACTCACTCTGCTCCAGCGCTCGACGTCGCGCTGGACCTGGAATATCTCGGGCCTGAGTCCATCTAACGGATAGACGGGCTCGACCTCTCTTCAGCGTAAGTGTTTGCAGTCGACTAAGTCCGTCCGATGTTAGCCTAATGCGATTTCTGCCCTACACACGCACTCTAGTGAGTCGATCCGTTCTTGTCGCCGTGCTGTCGCTAACAGCCTGTGACTTACTCACGGCCCCATCTGTGGCCACGACAATCATGCTGTCGCCTTCGGAAGTCACGTTCGATGGCTTGGGTGATGACCTGCGCGTGAATGCCACAGTCAAGGATCAACACGGGAACGTAATGAGTAACGACACGATCACCTGGACTGCGTCAGACCGGGGAATCGCGACTGTTTCATCTTCAGGCCTCGTGACCGCGGTCGGTCCTGGAACATCGGCAGTGACCGCTTCGGCCGGCTCAGCGAACGGAACAGCAGCGGTCACGGTCATTCAGACTCCCAAAAGCCTCGAGCTCTCAGATACAGTCGTACACTTTTACAGCGTTGGTGACACGACTCGAGTCATAGCAACAGTCCGTGATAAAAACCAAAACACGATAAATGACAGCCCTGTCGTATGGACAACTTCAGATGCCAGTATCGCTGGAGTTTCTTCTGGTGGCCTTATTCAATCATACGGAGTCGGATCTGCGACGATCACAGCAACACTAGGATCCTTGAAGGCTGAAGCCAGGGTTGCGATTGCGCTCTGGGGATCGATCACCGCGGGTCAAATTCACTCCTGTGGCCTTATGGTCACCGGGGTAGCCTACTGCTGGGGAAGCAATGATTGGGGACAACTCGGTGACGGCACAGGTAGCGGCCGCTCCATTCCAACCGCAGTCAGTGGCGGACATACCTGGAGGTCGATCTCCGCCGGAGAAAGCCATACCTGCGGGGTAACTACTTCTGATGAAGCACTCTGCTGGGGGCGCAATCTTTTTGGCCGGCTCGGTGACGGTACGGAAACTGACCGCTCACTACCGACCTTGCTTAGCAGCCAACCAGGCTGGCAATCGATTTCGGCTGGTGGCCATCATACATGTGCTCTCACAAATGCAGACAGCGTGTCCTGTTGGGGAGCAAACACAAATGGTGAAATCGGTAATGGCACCACCGTAAATCAACTCACGCCGACCTCTGTCGGTTCAGCACAAACTTGGCAATCGATTTCTGCTGGTGGCAGCCATACCTGTGCACTGACTGCATCTTCCGAGGCTTATTGCTGGGGCAAAAATCTGTACGGCCAAATTGGGGATGATGCGAACAGCAATCGCTTAACCCCGACGGCAGTCAGTGGTGGACATCTGTGGGGATCGATTTCCGGTGGAGAAAATCACACATGCGCTGTTACAAACTCAGAGCAAGCCTACTGCTGGGGATCGAACGCGAATAGGAGACTGGGAAACGCAACAAGCACAGATCAGCCTGTTCCGATGCTCGTGAGTGGTTCGCTGAATTGGAACTCGCTCTCAGGTGGCAACGAACACACGTGCGGTGTGAGTAGCTCGAGTGCAGGCTATTGCTGGGGATTCAATGACTCCGGGCGCCTGGGTGACGGCACCATAACCCAGCGGCGGGAACCGCAGACCGTCATCGACGCACACGTCTGGCGCTCAATCTCTGCTGGGGGCTACCACACGTGCGGTGTCACGACTTCAAATACGGCATACTGTTGGGGACTAGGATCCTATGGTGAGCTAGGAAACGGAATCTCTGCTGCTAGCTCGACCCCGATCCAGGTCAGCAATCCCGGATAACTCTGCTATCGGCTGGCGTAGACACAGTCACGGTATACATCTTGAGCCCTCGCAATCGATCGTTGCCCGGGAGGAAGCGTTGGCCAAGAGCTATAACAAACAGATCACGAGAAAGAACTTCCTACAGGGTGCAGGAGCAGCTTTTGCTGGACTCGCCGCAGGACAGCTACCTGCA
>DLRL01000059.1 GCA_002501085.1 Gemmatimonadales bacterium UBA7889 | reverse complement strand
GCTGGTGTGTTCATTGTTACGAACACTGGTTTCTGGCCAATGGGTGGAGGTACTGACACCGAAGTCGCTACAACTCCAGGTGACGCTTCGGTGGTCGTCCTACCGATGGACAACATCGGTGGACGAGAGGATGTGGCGTATCTCAGTGATGGTATTACCGAGCAGATCACCGCCCAGCTAGCGAAGGTCCCTGAGCTCAAAGTGATCTCCCGTACCTCTGCTGAGACCGTTACTGGCTATAACCTGACGATACCTGAGATCGCCGACAGGCTGGGTGTAGAACACGTAGTCGAAGGCTCGGTTCAACTTTTTGAGGATCAGATCCGAGTCACAGCCCAGCTGATCCACGCTGAGACTGACGAACATCTTTGGGCTGATTCATACGATGGCCAGCTCCAAGATCTTTTCGCGCTCCAGGAAGACATCGCGATTCAGGTAGCATCGGCGCTCACTTCTGCAGTTGGTGGTGTCCGTGAGATCAATGAGGCCTCAAGAACTGAAGATCCTGAGGCTTACGAAGCCTACCTGATTGGCAAATCACAACTGCATACCCGCTCAACAGATGGAATGTTGTCTGCGATCGAGTCATTTGAACGGTCGATTGCCCAGGACCCAAGCTACGCCCCAGCGTATGCTGGACTTGCGATGACATACGGGTTGTTCACCGGTTATGGCCATCCCGGATTAGATGGGTACGAACTCTATGGCCGTGGTATGGAGATGGCGAACCGCGCGATTGAGCTCGATGAGGATGCTGCTGAGGGATATGCGGCGAGAGGATACTTAGAAAATAGAGCTCTTGCTACTGCTGAACCGGTGGAAACTGATTTTCAGCGGGCGTTGGAGCTGTCCCCCAACTCAGCGGATGTGCACGGATGGTATGGCCATCTGCTCACGCGGGAAGGACGATATGATGAGGGTTTGGCAGAATCAGAGCTGGGGATTCAGCTTGATCCTTTGGCGCCTGGTCGGTGGGTTGGCCAAGCATTAGATGCGGTCGCAGCTCGCCGTTATGACCTTGCAGCCAGAGGAGCACAACAGGCGCTCGCACTCGAGCCGAGCCTAACTTCACCACGCTTTTACCAAGGCATCTCACATCTCCTGGCCAGAAGGATAGACGATTGTTTGAATGGCTTAGAAGGCACTTTCCCTGGTGTGCAGGCCATGTGCCAGCACTCTCGAGGGGATGAAGCCGGGGCAATGCAAATTATTGATTCGTTGAAGACCACTCTCAACTCGGCGACAGATCCACAGAGCCATAACGAGATGATGGTATATCGCGACATCGCGATGTTCTATGCGTGGATGGGCAATGCTGATGAGTCACTGACTTGGTTAGAGCGCGCTTTTTCATGGTCACATGACGCGGTGGGGTCAGAATTAATCGACTCCGGTATCTTCGATAGGGTGAGTGAGGACCCCAATTTTCAGTCCGGGCTTCAGCGTATACGGACGCGCATAGCGGAAAAGCTTCGTCAGGTGCTAGCCAGATAAAGAGTGTACTGGTGGTCGAGTTAAACTCCTAATAAGGCAAGGGAAAAGGGAGACGAGATGCCAAGGAACCAAGGACCTACCCGTCGAGATTTCATAAGAGGACTTGGTCTAACAGCTGGTGCGGCAGCGCTCGGTTCTCGTCCTGAGGAACTGCACGCGGCACCATGGTCCTTCAGCGGGCTTCGGCCGCCATCGCCGTTCCCTGAATTGAACGACCGCGCACTTGGTTGGCTGCAATTTCTTTGGGAAAAATCCACAACTAGGGATAATTGGAGTCGATGGGGTGTCCCCCATCCGTGGTGGGACCAATACAGCGTTCCCGGTGTCACGAGCTACCCTAGATTCGATCTTCAGTATTCGACATATGCGATCCTCATGATGGCGGATCAAACGCCTGCCTGGCGTGAAGCGTATACAAGGATTGTCGACGAATTAGCCGGCCGCTATACGACCTACTGGGGCGCGGTTGATTGGTTAACACAGATTGGTCCAGATCCTGCTCGAGCGAACTACCCGCCTCAGTTTATGGGAGGCATCCCTAGGGATCTTCGGGGTAATTATGACCGGATTGGTTGGACAGCGAACGGTGTCGAGCCTTGGGGTCTACAAGAGGATCCAATTGGCTCAGATGGATATCTGTTTTTTAGAGGTTGGCTTGGCCTCATGCTCTCGATTTACGGGTATGTGTCAGGTGATGACAAATGGGAGCGCCCGTTCACTACGACGGGTTACGCGGACCAGGACTTCGAGTGGGATCACCACCGGATGGTTGAACTCATGGAAGCACAGTGGAGAGCTCATCCTGAAGGGCCTCACTGTGAGAACACTAAAATTTGGCCGTTCTGTAACAGTGCTGCGGGGTTAGGCGTTTATCTCTACGACAAGCTTCACGGAACCGATAGGCATCTCGCCGTACAAAACTGGCTTGAGTATGTGAAGGATAATTACATGGGTGTCTCTAATGCCGGTGAACTGGAGTGGTTCACGACTTGGTATGATCCGATCGTGAACCATAAGGCGAACGGTGGCCCGAGTTCAGGACTACAAGCAGCGTTCCTTATTCTCCCTCAAGAACCAGAACTCGCTTCATTCATTTATGAGGCCTCAGCAAATGCGGCTGGATGGAATAATCCAAGGGTTCCCGCAAGGCCTTCATCAGCAGGCCTACTGATGGCACGAGAACTCGGCGACGAAACTGCGATTGTCCGACTCAGCGCTGCGGCTGAGAGAGCCTATGAGCCCCATTTTTTTGGTGAGCATAATGAAAAATTTGGCTGGTGGTTCGGACTCAATGAGCCGTACCCGAGGGGCCAACGCAGCGCGATGATGATGGTCTCTGAGATTGGCCAAGGAGGAGACTGGACTCGTGCGTTCGAGACTCCACACATGAACAAGTTTGAAGCTCCTACTGTGGAAGGGATCGAGTATCCCTCAATGGGCGTGGTGCAGGCTTGGAACGATCCTGAGAGTGGAACGCTCTATGTGGGCACGTATGCTGCCACTTCAGATAGACAGGGCCAAGATACGAGTTGGCGTGTTACCAATCTGCCCGATTCTGGAGAAGTTTTCGTGATTTGTGATGGGCAACCCTTTGATCGTTTTGAGACCGAAGGGCCAGCGACGATTCGGATCGATAGTGATATTGGCGACCATCGATACCAGATTTTTACTGGTTATCGAGGACAAGGAGCATCAACTCGGGAAGCGCGCCGGAAACGCTCATCGAGTTCCGCTAGCCAATCGATTAGAACTGTTCCGGACTCTGCTCGTGAAGTTAGTACTTCATTCGTTCCTGATGGTGGACCAATCTGTGGGTGCTGCTAGTCGCGAACACATATTGCTCTAGAGATTTGATGAGCAGACCTGATCGATTACTCGATATGAGTCAAGCAGAGTGACACCGTCTCGTCGTGAGTTCCTGCATCGGTCTGGCACGGCCACCTTGGCCCTTGCCGCGTCTCGATGGGCTAGCGCGTGCACGCCTGCTCCCCGTCCAACCAACGTCGTCCTGATCTTCACAGATGATCAGGGCTACGAGGATGTTGGGATCTACGGTGCCAGGGGATTTACGACTCCCCACCTAGATCGGCTGGCATCGGAGGGTATGCACTTCACGGACTTCTATGCGTCAGAGGGTGTCTGCTCAGCCTCGCGCGCGTCTTTACTCACCGGTTGCTATGCGTCCCGGGTGTCAATCCTGGGTGCTTTGAACCCTGACGCCCAGGTTGGACTACACCCAGGAGAGGTCACGATCGCCGAGATCCTGAAGCCTCTTGGCTACGCCACTGCGGCTGTGGGAAAATGGCACCTTGGACACGGTTCTGAGTTTCTGCCTCTTCGTCACGGTTTTGACGAGTACTTTGGCCTACCGTACTCCAACGATATGTGGCCTGTAGACTATGACGGTATCCCGATTAGTGGCATGAGCCAGTATCCACCTTTACCACTGATCGAGGGGGATGAGGTTGTCGAGACTGTAGACGAACTCACAGACCAGGACCGACTCACCACGCGCTACACGGAGCGGGCGGTCCAGTTCATCGACCGAAGCGCTAACGGTCCGTTCTTTCTTTACCTAGCGCACTCGATGCCACATGTACCTCTCGGTGTCTCACCTAGGTTTAAGGGGTCGAGTGAGCAGGGCTTGTATGGCGACGTGATCCAGGAAATCGATTGGTCAGTAGGGCAAGTTCTCGAGGCGCTGGATCGAAATGGCATTGCTGAGAATACACTCGTCATCTTCACGAGTGACAACGGGCCTTGGCTTAACTACGGCAACCACGCTGGATCGACAGGGCTTCTGCGTGAAGGTAAGGGCACAGCGCTCGAAGGCGGCCCTCGCGTGCCGGCCATCATGCGTTGGCCTGGTAGAATCGAACCGGGATCTATCTGCGATCGTCTGGCCTCAACGATCGATATCTTGCCAACGGTAGCGGCCATCACAGGGGCGACCCTTCCTGATAACCCAATCGATGGCGTGAATATCCTGTCGCTTCTGGAACTACAATTGGATGCGGAGCCTCGCACCCAGTTTTGGTTCTACTACACGGGCGAATTGAGGGCTGTCCGAGAGGGACGATGGAAAAGGGTCTTTGAGCATCGTACCAGGTCCTATGTCGGTGTGGAGCCAGGAGCGGATGGCCATCCCGGACCCTATGCATTCATTAGCGTTCCCAAAGCGTTGTATGATCTTGATCTTGATATTGGAGAGACCGTCGACGTTGCCGAGCAGCACCCCGATGTAGTGAATAGGCTCGACGAGATCGGGGAGGTAGCGCGGTCCACCTTGGGAGATCGATTGACCGGGAGGATAGGCTCGGAAGTTCGGCCTCCAGGGCGGCGGAGCCTCGGACGGCCTGATTCTGTGGACCACCTCGCGGCTAGAGCGGTAGTTGTGACCAGCACGCCCTCCCACCCCAGTTATCCAGTTGACATCGGTGTGTTGGTGGACGGATTGCTTGGGAGTGCTGATTTCCGTGACGGACGCTGGGTTGCTGTCCAGGGTGCAGACTTCCAGGCCACTCTAGATCTGGAGGCTTCGGTCGAGGTAACCCGGATTAGTCTCGACTGTCTACAGGTGCAAAGTGCATGGATCATGCTTCCACGCTTGGTAGAGTTCAGTGTGTCAGATAATGGATCGAGCTGGATAGATCTGGAATCAGCTCCGACCTCAGTAGAGCCTGATCCAAGCGTTGTTGCCCATCGTCTGTCCTCTTCGATCGAAGGCGTAGCTGCTCGCTACGTCCGCGTCACAGCGCGGAATCACTCTCAACTCCCTGATTGGCATGTCGGCGCTGGAGGAGAAGCGTGGATCTTCATCGACGAGATCATCGTTGAGGGGATGCCCTTTACCGCCTGAGCTGGTGTCGAGGCCTACGTCCTCGACACCAGCTCCTTTATTTGTGCGGATTGTTGGTCTCCGATCTACAATCCGGGTGTAATCGATCTATTAGCTTCCTTCAGCGTGTTTTCGGTTGTTCGACCTGGAGTTGAAGGAGATTGGCATTCCATTCGTCGTCACCGAGCAGGTGTTTAACGAAGTACTCGGCACGTAGCCAGAACCAGTAGTCGCTCATGTTACCGTAGCCGTGACGCTGGCCGGGGAACATAAAGAAGTCGAAGCGCTTATTAGCACGGATCAGTGCTTCGGCCATACGGAACGTACCCGCGTGGTGCACGTTGTTGTCGACGTCACCGGTCGTTAGGAGTAGATGTCCTTTCAGGTTTGCCGCGAGATCAGAGTTCTTCTCGATATCGAACTCGAAGCTGACGTTGCCTTCGTCGTCGACAACTTCCTGGACACCGTGGTGTGTTTCCGACCAGTTGCGGTTGTAAACATCATTGTTGTGGTTTCCAGACGACGATACCGCAGCCTTGAAGAAGTCAGGGTAGACGAGCATCGCAGCCGTAGACATGAAGCCACCACCTGAGTGACCGTAAATACCAACCCTGTCGAGGTCGATGAAGTCGTGGCGATCGCCGAGTTGTTCGAGCACGGCCTTCTTATCAGCCAGTCCGTAGTCACGCAGGTCCCCATACCCGTAGTTGTGGTACCACTTGGAACGGTCTGGGTTACCACCGCGGTTGCCGAGCGTAACGACGATAAAGCCGAACTGAGCGAGTGCCTGCTCAGATGCATTCGTCGAGAAGAACTTCGAGACTGACTCGGTCTGAGGACCTGGGTAGACATAGGCGACGATCGGATACTTCTTACTCGGATCAAAGTCGTATGGCTTATACATCACACCATACATGTCGGTGACACCATCATCAGCTTCGGCTTTGAACGGTTCAGGGAACTCATAGCCAGCTTCGGTGAGTGCACTGAAGTCTGAGGTCTCGAGATCGATGATCTTTTCTCCCGAAGCACTGAACAATGCCGAAGACGGAGTGGTGTTAACCCGAGAGTAGCTCTCCACGAAGAACCTGCTCGACTCACCCATAGTCACACGGTGGTCGAAGTCGCCGGGGTTGAGAAGCGTCAGCCCTGATCCGTCGAGGTTCACGCGGTAGAGGTGCTGGTAGTAGGGGTCTTCGCCGGACTCACGTCCCTGGCCGAGCAGGAATACATAGCCACGCTCGTTGTCGACACCAGCGATCCCGTCGACATGCCATGGTCCCTCGGTGACACGGTTCTTTAGCGTACCGTCCGAACCATACCGATAGATGTGTGCCCAACCATCCTGCTCCGACCACCACAGAAGGTCACCGTTGTCGAGTCTCTCGACGTTGCGCGTCTCCATGTAGGTGTTGAGCCGATCCTCGATGATGGTTTGTACTTCTCCAGTCGCGGCGTTCGCGATCATCACATCCGTTCTCTTCCGGTCACGTGAGGTTCTGGTGAACCAGAGTTCGTCGGAGTTATCGGAGAGCCAGACTTGTTGTCTTGGTTCATCGGAGTCGGGATAGACGAACTGACGGTCGCTGGTGACCGACATCATCTGATCTTGCCATGGATCGTCGTTGACCTGGACCATGTTGCGTGTAGCGAGATCGTAGATCAGGAGTTCACTCTGGGTGACGTTTTCCTCACCCGGCATATCGTACTTATACGATTCGAGCTCGGGACGCTTGTTACCCACTGCGTGCACGACCCAAAGATCACCAACCTCACGCTGATCCCGACGTACGAGCGCGAACTTCTGTGAGTCCTTCGACCATACGACTCCGGCCCGTTTGCGGTCATCCTTGTTTTCTTCATAGGTCACATTGGTCTCACCCCGGCCCCCTGAGCCGCCGTAGGCGTAGAACTCCTCACCATCCGTTGTCAGTTGGACTTCTTCAACCTCGACATCTTCTTCAGCCTCAGTGGCTTCATCGCCACTCTTGCCGCGACGTGCGTCGAGGATCGACTCGTAATCGGATCCGTTGATCATCCAGAGGTTGTAGTTACGTGCGAACACAACGGTCTCACCGTCCGGTGACACGTTCGCCCAACCCGGGTGGTTGTTCGGTGACTCGTAGTCCTCCAGTTCACGCAGCGTCTGTGTCCCCACGTCATACTCGAAGTGGTGCATCTTCTTCTCACTGCGTCCCCCCTGATCACTATCCTCTTCTTCTTGCTCAGTATCGACGTCCTCTTCTTCTTCAGCGTCTTCATCCTGAGAGGATTCTACGTCGAACTGCAGCGTGTTCTCGTTGATGAAGCGGATGTTACGGATCGGCAGATGTTGTCCGTCCCAGGGATCGAGCGTAATGCGTGTGAGTTCAGCTGCGATGCGATCGTTGTCGAAGAGCTGGCTTTTCGTGCCACGTACCGGGTCCACGATGTTGTAGAACGTTCCGTCAGAGTTCTCCCACTCGTACCAGAAACGCTCACTTCCCTCGATCCAGTTCGGGGAGACTGTCGTGCTGTGTACCATTTCCTGGATCTTGTATGGCGCGAAGCGTGCTGCGAGATCGTAGTTCGCCGAGCCCGGACCACCGACGACGTTCGAGCCACCGCGTCCTCCGAGTCGTATCTCTCGTATCTCGATGTTTTCCTGCTGAGCCGATAGCTGGGTAACACCACCCAGGATCGTCAGTACAGCAAGAGATGTGATGTAGGAGCGGAAGTTGCTGAGCATCGTGTTCATCAGGTTGTTCTCCAGATCGTTAATCAGCCAGGTAAACCAAGAGGCACTGTCAAAGGACTGGGGTCAATGCCAGGCGATGTCTCTTCATCAGATATCGGTTGCCACTACATCCAGTCTTGACACGTGCTACTAACCGGAGCGACGGTGCGAATATCATTTACCTCCTCCGGAGCAGTGCTGTGAAGCGAACTGCACATCTACTGTCCTCTCTAGTGTTCACAGGTTTATTGATGTCCCCACCTGTCGAGACACAGGAGATCGCGAACGCATATAGACAAACAGCGGATCGTCTTATTGATGCTTTGACTGAGAATCACGATGCCTATGAGAGGCTGACGGAACTGGTTGATCTCTTTGGACATCGGGTTTCTGGGTCTGTGGCACTCGAGCAGGCAATCGACTGGATCATGGATGAGATGCAGGTTGACGGGCTCGAGAACGTTCATGGGGAGACCGTTATGGTACCGCATTGGGTTCGCGGAGAAGAGTCGCTGCAGATGGTACTCCCGAGACCGAGGAACCTGAGGATGCTCGGTCTCGGAGGAAGTATTGCAACACCCCCTGGCGGAGTTCGTGCAGAACTAATGGTGGTGAGCAGCTTTGCAGAGCTAGAGCGGCGGGCCGAAGAGGCAAGGGGCCGCATTGTTTTGTTCGATGTTCCATTCACTAACTACGGCCAGACTGTTGCGTACCGAACGGGCGGTGCTACAGCCGCGGCACGTGCAGGTGCAGTAGCCAGCTTGATACGATCTGTCACACCGTATTCTCAACAGACACCACACACGGGCCAGATGAGCTATGAGGAAGGCACCCCACGCATCGCACACGCAGCGATTACAGTGGAGGATGCCGAGCTTCTACATCGGATGGTTGATCGCGGAGAACGTGTTGAGCTGTTGCTTGAGATGAATGCGCAAATGCTGCCGGACGCTCCCTCTAGAAATGTTATGGGCGAGATTGTTGGAAGCGAATACCCAGACGAAGTCGTAGTTCTCGGTGGGCATATTGATTCATGGGACGTAGGACAGGGTGCGATGGATGATGCTGGCGGGGTGGTTGCTGCTTGGGAGGCAGTCCGGATGATGAAGGATCTCGGCCTAAGACCTCGACGAACAGTTCGCGTTGTCGGTTGGACCAGTGAGGAGAACGGCGGACCAGGTGGCAGAGCGTATGCCGAAGCTCATGCCGATGAATACCATGTACTCGCGATGGAGTCCGATGCAGGTGTTTTCGAGCCGCAGGGATTTGGATTTACCGGTTCGGAAGAGGCATTTGGGATGATCACCGAGATTGGGACGCTACTCACTCGGATTCATTCAGGGGTCATAAGCCGAGGCGGTGGCGGAGCAGACATTACTGCACTCATGGAAACGGGTGTGCCTGGTATGGGCTTGCAGGTCGATGGAACACGTTATTTCTGGTACCACCACTCTGATGCAGACACGATTGACAAGCTTGACCCTGACGAGGTAGCACGCTGCGCAGCGACGATGGCTGTGATGGCGTACGTGGTTGCGGACATGCCGGTGCGCCTGCCGCGATGATGCTACGCTGAGTAAATTCTTAGGATTAAGAAAAACAATTGGAGAGATCTGGAATGCCCGAAGCGAAGCACTCACTCGGAAAGCGCATGATTGGTGCGATGTTCCTCAACATCGATGTGTTTGAGGAGGTAGAGCATGACAGAACTGCTACAGGTCAGGCCGCGACAGTTGTGCTCATGGTTGCGGTCGCAAGTGGTATAGGTTCATCAGGGCTTGGGTTGTATGGGACCATGGTAAGTTCCGTAGGAGCACTGCTCGATTGGGTTGTCTGGGCTGGAATCTGTTACGTAGTCGGGGATCAGCTCTTCGGCGGTAAGGCCACATGGGGTGAACTTTTGCGTACACTCGGATTCGCTCAGACACCTGGATTGCTGTTGCTCCTAGTTCTTATTCCAATACTACACGATCCCATCATCGTGCTCATCATACTATGGAGTGCTGTCGCAGGCTTTATTGCAGTGCGTCAGGGACTCGATATTGGAAACATCAAGACACTATTCACGATTATCTTGGCAACAGGTGTGGTTGGCTTCATAGAATGGATCCAACAAGTGCGAATACTCAGCGATCTTCCTTGACTCCCTTCTAGAGCAGATCTCCGATGGAATTTGGCTGGAATCCATCGATGTGGGCCTCACCGGTTCCGTTTGGAATGGGGCATGAGAAGCCGGGACACTTCCGAGACATGGCGCGTACATGGTGGAAGAACCGAGATCAGCTCGAGTACGCGACACGAATTCTGAAGGATGGCGTGTGCGATGGATGCGCACTGGGCACGACTGGAATCCACGATTTCACGCTTGACGGAGTACATCTGTGTTCGATCCGATTGGAACTCCTACGTCTGAACACGATGGGTGCACTTGACCCGAAGCATCTCAATGAGGTGGATTCTCTCACTGAACTTTCGGGAGAAAATCTGCGGGAACTCGGTCGCATCCCGTTCCCGATGGTACGATACGGGGGAGATCGAGGCTTTACTCGACTCGGATGGGATGATGCTCTTGAGTTGATTGCGGATCGGGTCCGTAAGGTCGACCCGAAGCGACTCGCCTTCTATCTGACATCTCGCGGAATAACGAACGAGGTGTACTACGGCGCTCAAAAAGTCGCTCGATTTTTGGGCACCAACAACATCGATAATTCCGCTCGTATCTGTCATGCACCAAGTACCACTGCACTAAAGCGTTCAATCGGATACGCAGCCTCTACGTGCTCATACAGTGACTGGATTGGGACTGATGTGCTTGTCTTCTTCGGGTCGCACGTAGCGAACAACCAACCTGTAGCAACGAAGTACATGTATCGAGCTAAGGAAAAAGGCACTCGCATAGTCGTTGTAAACTCGTTCCGTGAGCCTGCTATGGAGCGCTACTGGATCCCGTCAATCTTCGACAGCGCGCTCTTTGGCTCTAAGCTTGCGGACGAATTTTTCCAGGTGCACCAGGGTGGGGACATCGCATTTCTTAATGGCGTGCTAAAGCACCTTATTGCACTCGGAACAGTTGATAGCGAGTTCATTGAGAAACAGACGGTTGGGTTCGATGACCTGAGGGTGTCGATTGAAAATCAGTCTTGGGAAGACTTGGAGCGATTTAGCGGTGTCGACCGGAGCGAGATGCTGGCTTTTGCAGAAATTATTGCGTCGGCTCGTAACGCAGTTTTTATCTGGAGCATGGGTATTACCCAGCACCGCTTCGGAGTCGATAACGTCCAGGCAATCGTAAATCTAGCTCTATCTCGTGGGTTCCTTGGTCGAGAAAAGTGCGGACTCATGCCGATTCGGGGGCACAGCGGTGTCCAGGGTGGAGCAGAAGTAGGAGCCGTCCCCTGGACATTCCCCGGAGGTCGTGCGGTAGGTGAAGATGGTGCCTCTGAAATGTCTAAGTTATGGGGCTTTGATGTACCAGAATGGAAAGGACTCTCGGCGGTAGAAACGGTGCATGCTGCTCATCGAGACGAGATCGACGTGCTGTGGGCGATTGGGGGAGATTATCTGGGTACACTGCCAGATCCGGGGTACTGCCGAGAGGCTCTCGGTCGTGTCCCACTCCGGGTCCACCAGGATATCGTTCTTGCTCATCAGATGTTTGTGGAGCCCTGTGACACGGTGGTGCTCCTGCCGGCGACGACTAGGTATGAACAACCCGGCGGAGGTACTGAGACCGCGACTGAGCGGCGAATCTATTTCTCTCCTGAGATTCCGGGTCCTCGTGTCTCCGAGGCGCGCTCTGAATGGGAGGCACTCGTTGATCTTGCCTCCAGAGTTGATCCAGAACGCGCGCAACTGTTGAACCTTACTGATGGTCCAGCGGTCCGCCGGGACATTGCTCGTGCTGTGCCATTTTACGCTGGTATCGAAGATCTTCGTGGTGCTGGGGATCAAGTCCAGTGGGGTGGCCCCCGGCTGTGTGAGGGTGGGCGAACCGCCTTACCTGATGGCCGATCCCACTTTCATTCTGTGCAGCCTCCTGAACTCAACATCCCTGAGGGTTATTTCCACTTAAGTACCCGGCGGGGAAAGCAGTTCAACTCCATGGTCCAGGCCAAGGTAGATCCCCTCACGGGTGGCCACCGCGACGATGTGTTCATGGCGGCGTCTGATGCTGAGCGGTTGGGTTTATCCGATGGGGATCCAGTGACACTCCGTTCTGATATTGGGATGGTTAGTGGGCAGTGTCGCATCGCATTGATGAAGGAGCGTAACCTCCAGATGTTTTGGCCTGAGGCGAATCCGCTAATTCCCAGGGATGTTGTGGAACCCCAGTGTGGTATTCCTGACTTTACAGCAGTTGTTGAAGTTGTTGCTCACCCATCAAGCGGGGCTACCGAACGATGATCGGTAAAGCCAGCCCTACCCGCATAGTTCGGGTTACTCGCCACCGTGGTGGTTTAATTCAGCGTGAAAAAGATAGTCTCTCTGTTGAAGAGCCACTTGAGATTCGTGTCGCCTGGGGAGACCTCGAGACGAGGACGGTCGAAGCACTCGCAGTCACGATGAGGACACCCGGAGAAGATTTTGACCTGGTTGCCGGATTCCTCTTGGGAGAGGGGATCGTCAACTCTGCGGACGAACTTGAAGAACTCACCTACTGCAGAGGACAAGAGACCCAAGAATACAACGTTGTAGAAGCGCGGTTGCGTCCTGGTATCAGCTTTGATCTTGAGCGATTACGGAGAAATGTCTTCACATCTTCCAGCTGCGGTGTTTGTGGGAAAGTTTCATTGGAAGCGGTGGCATTTTCTGGCTGCACTAACCTTGAGGATGAATTTCGTGTCGAGGGCCAGCTTCTGCCGGGCCTGCCGGACACACTCCTCGAGGGGCAGGGCGTCTTTGCTCGCACAGGTGGGCTGCACGCTGCTGGTCTTTTTGGAGCCAATGGCGAACTCTATGCACTGCGTGAGGATGTCGGTCGCCACAATGCAGTCGACAAGGTTCTTGGACGTACGCTCTTAGACCGAAAACTTCCCGCGGATGATCGCATCCTAGTCGTAAGTGGTCGTGCGTCTTTTGAGCTTGTGCAAAAGGCGTTAATGGCGCGGGTGCCAGTCTTGGTTGCCGTGGGTGCCCCATCGAGCTTGGCGGTAGATCTATCAGAGGAGTTCGGTCAGACACTCGTGGGATTCGCACGGAGTGATGGTTTTAACGTCTACTGCGGGCATACGAGACTCATCTAATGGCCACAAACCGACTCCTCGGGGCGGTCTTGGCAGGTGGTCGAAGTCGCCGGTACGGAAGTGACAAGTCAAATGCATTAGTGGGAGGGCGGCTTCTGATTGAGAGGGCGATTGCGGCCCTCGAACAGGTGGTACAAGACGTGGTGGTAGTAACGTCGCGTCAGCTTCCCGATGGTGTCGTCACTCCTTCTATCCCAGATCGGTTTGTCGATGCGGGCCCCCTTGGTGGTCTTCACGCGGCACTTTACACCGCAGTGGAATACGGAAGATCTGGTGTGCTCTTACTTGCTTGTGACATGCCGTTGATCACTCCCGAAGTTCTGCGTGCTGTCGCAGTTGCGATGGACCGGGGACCCGCAGTTGCCCCTCTGCGAGATGAAGGGATTGAGCCGCTTTGTGCTGCATATCACATAGACACCTTGCAAGCTGCCGAGGACCTCTTGTTAGGAAACGATCTCTCACTACACCGGTTCTTTAAGGAAGTGGGTGGCATACCAATTGATCTAGAGGCAATGGGTGTGGAGCGGGGAGATGTCTTCTTCAACGTAAATGAACAAGCAGACTGCATCCGAGCTGATGCGCTGCTCACCGCCCCCCCCTGAGGGTGAGCAGCAGAGTGGCTCCATTCAAGAAGATTTCACCTTCGAGGTGCTTCTAGATGCTTGCCGATGCAGGGGCCTTAAGCGAATCTTGACTCAACTTTCCTTCCCATACCGCCACACCATAATGAGAATGAACTCCAAGTGCTTGAATCTGTTCCTGGTCCTAGGACTTGCGGCTTGTGCATCGTCTGGGCCCCCAGCAGCCCCCGAACCTGTTGTTCCAGCTGAGGCCGCTCCAGAGCCGGCAGCAGCTCCCTCGTCCGCGCTTGGCTTCACGTCTGCCCAGGCGGATCGTGGACGCGATGTCTTCCGGTCTGCCTGTACGACATGCCACTACTCAGAGGAATTTAATGACCAAACCTTCAAGCGTAGTTGGCGTCGTAGTTCAGCCGGAGACCTTTACGATTTCATCTTCACAGCTATGCCGGAGGATGCTCCGGCCAGCTTGCCTCCAGCGCAGTACGCAGAAATTGTTGCTTATTTCCTTCAGATGAACGGTTTTGAGGCGGGCTCGATGGAACTACCTGCAGATGCAGATGCTCTCAGCGAACTTAGCCTGGCCCCATTGGGCGGCTGAGAGGAGATACATAAGCTCCCACTTTCACTAGGCCTAAGATAGCTTGAAAGAAAGATCCCACCCATCTGCAGTCGGGCGGGATCTTTCTTATTTGAGGGCGGACCCCATAATAGTCATCCAAAAGAAATACAGATGGATCGTCAAGGAGGAACTATGTCATCGTCATGCGCTTCAGCTATCACACTCCTCACCGTGACCGCCGTAGTCTTCGTGGGATGCGCCGATAGCTCCGGTAGCGCAAACATGGCTGTGGCTGGAGGAAACTACTATCCCAACGCAATCACGGGCGAGGGAATTCCGAACCCCAATCCCAATCGGATTGGAAGTTGGGCAAGTCTCCCCGAGGGTCGTGAATGGGGGTCAACTGCAGGGATGGATACTGATCCGACAGATGGCCATGTCTGGGGATATGAGCGTTGTGGCGCGGGCTCAGCTGGAGGTCCCGGCGTCAACTGCGACAACAATCCGGTTGACCCGATTTTTAAGTTCGACCGTAATACGGGAGAGGTCTTAGTAAACTTTGGGGTCGGTGTGTTCGTAACACCACACGGCATTTATGTGGATGATGATGGCACAGTATGGGCTACAGACTTTGCAGGTAATGCGGAAGGCACAAAGGGCCACCAGGTCCACAAGTTCAGCCCGGACGGTGAGCTGCTCATGAGTCTCGGCACGGCTGGTCAGCCTGGTAATGACCCTGCACATCTCAATCAGCCAAACGACGTGATCGTTGCACCTGATGGAAGCATCTTCGTGGCAGACGGACACAGCGGCCAGAACATGACGACCGCCCAACAGATGGCTGAGGGCCGTGCTGTGGGCTTAACGGGCCGAATCGTCAAGTATTCGGCCGATGGTGAGTATCTCATGGAATGGGGTGAGATCGGAACAGAGCACGGTCAATTCCGGACACCCCATGCGCTCGAGTTTGACTCACAGGGTCGCCTCTGGGTTGCGGATCGAGGTAACCACCGGATCGAGATCTATGACCAGCAGGGCAACTACCTAGAGTCGCGTTACCTCTATGGGCGGATCAGCGATATCTTCATCACAGACGCTGGCATGGTGTACGCCATCGACTCCGAGTCCAGCGAGGCCCGGCATATTAACTGGCGGAATGGTGTCCGTATTGGGCCGGTCGATCAGGACTGGCTCGTGGGATTTATTCCTCCTTGGGAGTCCGCGAGCCGCCCGCAGAACGGAGTGACGGGTGAAGGCATCGCGGTGGATGCGGATGGTAACGTCTACGTAGCAGAGGGGCCGGCCTCTCTTGCCGACGCAGGTTCAGCGTTTACAAAATATGAGATCGGTGGGATGTAGAGAGTCACCACTTTCAGATGCATCCTGTTAAGGAAAAACCCCGCATCGCCGTGTGGATATTCCGGTAGCAACATGTGGTGTATCTACGTTGCTGCTTAGGCTAGTAAGACACCAATGACTCCATCTGATAGAGTAACCCGGCCTGATCTCCCTAGGCGCACTAGGACCCGTGCGCCTAGGGCACTCGCTCTTGTTTCGCTTGCTCTCGTCGCACTTGCCGCAGTTCCCATCTATGTAGGTGAGCGGGTTGCCTCACTCCAAGACCAGATCACAGAGACATTGCAGCCCGCTCTTGAATCAGCTGCCCGGCTATCACTCTACCAGTCAAGGCAAATGGCCCGGCTACAATCCTTCCTGCTCACAGGGGATCGGACGATCCGCCTTCGCTACAACGCTGCGATTGCAGAGGAGGATAGTCTGTACAACGACCTTGGTGATTTGGTCAGGGTCATGGATCTCGATGTGAGGGAGCGCCTCGCCCGGTTGTCCTCGGAGTCGACACGCTGGCGCTTTGGGCATCTTTCCGTATTTGACGAAATAATAGGGCCTGAAGCAGGCGACACACTCTGGGCGCAAATCCAGGGAGAATACGAGGAGCTACAAAGCGCTACTCGCGAACTCGAGAGGGTCATCAAGGTCGAAGTAGACAAAGGTCGTCGCGATACTCAGTGGTGGCGAACAATGCAGACATGGATCATGATCGGACTCGCGATCCTCGCTTTAGGATCTTTATTGGTCATAGCACGGGTTAGCTGGCGTGTGAGGCGACTTGTCACTGAAGCCGAAAAAAGAGAGGACGCCCTCCGTCGAACAGTCGAACAGCGTGATGAAGTGGTCTCGATTGTCTCTCACGACTTGCGTAACCCTCTTGGTGTTGTCGTTGGTGCTGCAGATAGCCTGATTGAGCTTCCCCTGGACCGAGAAGAGCGAGAAAAACAAGCCACGATCATTGCACGCTCAGCGAGCCGGATGAGCCGCCTCATTGAAGACCTTCTTGACGTTGCGCGGATTGAGGCGGGAGCATTTGTGGTGCGCCCCTCAGCTGAGGGGCCGATCTCAGTACTTGAGGAGGTTCGCGACATGTTTGAAGTGCAAGCTGATGAGGCAGAGGTTTCACTCACAGTTGGGCCAGTATCTGATGTTCTTGTCCGCATGGATCACGACCGGGTTGTCCAAGCGCTAGCAAACTTGGTGGACAATGCTCTCCGTTTCACTCCGGAAGGTGGAATGATCACGTTGAGTGGAGAGGCCCTAGATGAGAAAACGGTGTCCTTATCAGTTTCTGATACTGGAGTTGGACTTGCTCAGGACGCGCTGGACAACCTGTTCAGTCGCTTCTGGCAGGCTGAGGGAGATAAGAAGGGGCGAGCAGGACTTGGATTGACCATCGTGAAAGGTGTGATCGAGGCACATGGTGGGGAAGTTCGAGTTGAGTCAGATCCAGGCATAGGATCAACCTTCCATCTGGTACTTCATCAAGCTTGAGTAAACAGTAGAGCATTGATCTTAGGTGTAGTGATAGCGAAAACTCAAATTACTCCAGGACTCAATCATTGGCTCCACATTTCTCTGGCTTTCATCTAGGAAAGCCGATATATGTTCCTGGTCAGAGCTTGCTCTTTCACAGTTGGGAATGAGAGTGCCCTGTAGATTATCTTTCCATCATCGGTTGACCCTCAATCCTTTTGTTGCATAGAATACCAAGTTGGGTGTGTTATGATCGCTTTTCTGGGATCTAGACACTTTTTGTACGGTATAAATTTTGTAAGGTTCGATACTAGTCCTAAACGGGTCCTTAATTATAGGACAGGAACAACAGCGGAGATCCAAGCCCATGCTCGGACGGATACGCCTAATATCAAGCTTCGTTCTGGCCATTCTTTTGGTCGGCCCAGTGACATTGATGGCCCAAAACCAGGGCCGCTTCAATGTCCTCATTCCTTACTTCGAACCGCTCGGCGATGCCGATGACGACTTCGGTGAGGACGCATCTGAAGAGCTTCGAGACCTCATCAACACGTTGGCTACTCATCAGCCTGTAGAAGAACGTGATATTAAGGATGAGGCAAAGCGCTTCGATCTGAAGATTGAGGATTTAGACTGTATTCGGACTCGGCAGCTATCATCGCAAATGAATGCTGAGGTAGCGCTCTGCGCTTCTTACACGGAGAACCCAGACAAGTCTTGGACGGTGAACGCTGAGTTCTGGGATATTCAATCTAACGAGTCGTTTACGATCTCTGAGATTACAGTTGGCGAGAAGGAAGAAGAAGCAGCAGCCCTCCACATCTTCAACGAATTTGACCTCTACGTTCAACAAGTGAGAGCAGCTGCTATCTGCGGCGACTACTTTGCTAGTCAGCAATGGGAGAATGCCCTTCGCAACTGTGACCAGGCGCTCGAACTGAATACTGGTGCAAATGAGACCAGGTATCTACGAGGCCGTATCCTCTATGAGATGGAACGTTATCCTGATGCGCTCGAAGAGTTAGACAGGGTTCTCGGTGTAAACGGGTTTCATGAGGAAGCACTGCAGCTTGCTGGCTACATCGCAACAGTCGAAGCGCAGCAAGATAAGGGTCGAGAGTATTACGGCCGCTACCTTGAGCTAAATCCTGGCAACGCCGCAATTCGTATGCGGATTGCCTATGATCTTGCTCAGGCCGGTGACCCTGTAGGTGCGATGGACTTCATTCAGGTGGGCCTCGACGTTGATGCTGAGAACGTAGATCTCTGGGAGCAATATGGGGGTTTCGCCTTCAGGGCAGCAGGTGATGCGCAGCAAATGACAGCATTGAGCGCAAGTGACGATGAAGGTATCTCACCAGAGGCACAGGAGTATTACCGTCGAGCCATCAATGCTTACGAGAAGGTTTTTGAAGGCAAGGGGGCAGAGACGCCGGTCGGGCACATGAGAAGTATCCTAGCCGCTTATATTCAGCTCGAAGAGTTGGATAGCGCTATCCAATTTGGTGGGAAAGCACTTCAGACTCATGGAGAGGAAGACGTGCTGTGGTCATTCTACGCTGATGCTCTTCAGAGAACTGGGAGACTTGACGAAGCGATCGCGGCGCTTGACCGAGTAAGGGAAATCAACCCATCGCATCCCAGCGCTAGCCTCCGTCAGGGGAACTGGCTAGTTGACGCAGGTCGCCTAGAGGATGCAGTACTGGTGCTCAAGGATGCTGTGACTAGTAATCCAGCACAGGCTGAACAGGCGGGACGGATGATTTTCAATGATGCTTATCAGAAGGGTTACCAGCAGAAAGAGTACGCTTATGCTATAGCTGGGATGACTATGGCTAAGGAATTGCCTGGCCTGAGTGAAGGGTTGACGAGCCAACTCAACTTCTGGCATGGTTTCAGCATCTACCAGTCTGCTGTAGTGGAGCAGGAGCCCCAGACGCTTGGTAGTGCACGGTCGACTCTGCCGAAGTTTCAAGAGGCAATGGGGCTACTGGGGCAGAGTGGGGATTACCCAGGTACCGTCAATGTGAATCTTACCCAAGTGCTAGAAAATCTAAGTACTTATGTGGAAATCCAAGAGGCGATCATCAAGCGGGGAGAGTAAGATTGGTTTGATCGCTTGACCGATTATTCACTGGATTGAGGCGCCCCAGGGCTATTAGCCCTGGGGCGCCTTCTTTTGTCCTCTACCCACTTTTATCCACCAGGCTCAGCTAACATCTTCGGTTTTTATTCGTATTCTTCAAAAATTGGTCTTATGAGTGAATATGAGATCATCTTTCTTATAAAAGGGCTTTCTACAGATCAGCTGACCCTTTTCAAAACCAAAAATTAGCAAAAAAAGACCCTTGACGCCGCGATCCAGCAATGTGTATGTTGCTCCATAGTATCCCACTTCATCCCACTTCATACCACGATAGGCCGGGATTTGACTGGTTTTGTCGGGCAATACGAGCATCAGATGGACGAGAAGGGGAGGGTCAGCCTCCCTTCGGCATTCCGCCGTGAGGCTGACACTGACCACTTCGTGCTTCTTCAATGGGAGAAGCCCTACCTGACGCTTTTTCCAGGACCCAAGTGGGTAGAGGTGCAGGAGCGGCTTCTTGAATACCGCCGGAACGATCCTAGTGCCTGGAATCACGTGAGGATGATCGTTGCGAATGCGGTGGAGGTTTCACCAGACAAGCAGGGGAGAGTGCTAGTGCCAGCCAGCCTCCAGGAGGCTGCTGGGCTTTCAGGTACAGTGCTCGTCAGCGGGAATCTTGATCGGGTTGAACTCTGGAACCCAGCCACGTATTCAGAGGATGTCCGTGAGCCTGTAGATGACCTCGGTAACTTTGCTCACAGGCTTTTCGGATGAACGAAAGTAACTGGAAACCTTCCGCAGCCGGGATGCCGCAAGAGAACCATCAAGACTTGGCGAGTTTCCACAAGCCTGTATTACACACTGAATTATTAGACTTTCTCCAATCTGGCCCAAATCAGCTCTACTTGGATGGGACCGTGGGAGGAGGAGGCCATGCACGGAAGATTCTCGAAGCCTGCGAGGATTGTCTGCTCTTGGCAGTAGATCGAGATCCAGAAGCCCTCTCAGTCGCGAAAACAGCCCTGTATGATCTTAGGGACAGAGTGCGTTTTCTTCATGGGCGATTCGAGATGGCCTCGGAAGACGCTGACGTACGCGATCGAGGTCTTGATGGTGCCTTTCTAGACCTCGGTGTGAGTTCGCATCAACTCGATTCGGATAGCCGTGGGTTCACGTTCCGCCGTGGCGTGGCACTAGATATGCGTATGGACACGTCGCAGGGACAGGATGCGAGAAGATTCCTTGCAGACGCGAGTGAAACACAGCTCACAAGTGTCTTCCGAGATTTTGGTGAAGAACCTAAGGCGAGACGGCTCGCAAGGGAGATTGTGAAGCGCCGTATGACGAGTCCTCTTGAGACAAGTGATGATCTCGTGGCGGCCCTACGAGTAGCCCTCGGGCGTTCACCATCACCGCAGGATAAAGCCAGGATCTTTCAGGCTATCCGCATTGCCGTGAACGAGGAGATTGAGTCGTTGAGATTGGCTTTACCGGCGATCCGTGAAGTGTTGAACGAAGGTGCTGTGCTGGTTGTGATTGCGTACCACTCAATTGAAGACCGTGTTGTCAAAAATGCGTTTCGGGACTGGAGCAAGAACTGCATATGTCCGCCGAAGTTTCCGATCTGTGCTTGTCGCGGACGTGCATTGGGAAAGACGCTAACAAAGCGTCCGATCAGGCCTCATCCCGGAGAAATTGAGACTAACGTTCGGGCGCGAAGTGCCCGAATGCGTGCCTGGCGGAGGGCAGCTTAATGAAGCCGTATATCCTGGGCCGCACTGTATCTGCCTTTACAGTTGTTCTTGTCTTCGGTGCCTTGAGTATGGGAGTGACCTGGAGACAGAGCCG